>JARGOZ010000173.1 GCA_029213025.1 Verrucomicrobiales bacterium | reverse complement strand
AAATAGACCACCGAGAAGTCGGAACCGCCGATAGCCGTAGGTATGCATAGGGGTGCGTCCCCGTTTTGAGATCTTTTCAAACCACCAGGCCAGGCCGAGAGATAGAGAATCTCCCAGATCATGAACCGCATCAGTCAGAATCGCAATGCTGTTGGTATAGAATCCGCCCACGATTTCGAGAACCGTGAAGGTCAAATTCAGGAAAAAGGCGAGTTTGAGCGACTCACCGCTGTCGTGATGATGATGGTGATCGTGATCGGACATCATCAACCCTGCTTCGAATTGGTTCAGTATTCAACTGCACCGGACACCAAATCTGCGCTGATACAGAAAAATAACACAGTAAATGATTAATATTTTCAAATAATAACAATAAATTTTATAAAACCGCTTGTTAAGCAGTATCAATTGACTATATTTTATATAACCAATAAAGTTTCGCGCCCCACAGAAAAACACAAACTTGTAAAATGTTCCAGAATGATTGTGTCCAGTTATAAAGTCATAGCAATCGTTGGCGTAGCGATCCTGAGTGCGATTTGTCTGATGCCGGAAAAATCCGAGCTGATGAGTCGCGTCATTGAAGACGGCGATATGACCCGTGCTCTCGAGTTGATAGGGGAAAAGCCTGATGCAGCTGCTTTTCATGACCTCGTAACCGAATTCGCGGAGACTTCTTCACCGGGGATTTTTAAAGAAATCAAAGTATTGATTTCGCTCAACGACAACCTGCAAAGCGCCCTCGAAACAATTACCTCAATAGATGGAATCCTTCGAGACCAACAAAAGCACGAAATATGTAGTCTCTTTGCCAAACGGGCTCTGGAACTCAATCAGCTGACTATAGCGGTGAATGCCTACCAGTGGTTATCAAAATCCAGCCCTCTGAAAGAGAAAGAATTGCAGCAGGCTGTGACAATCAGCCGGTATGCCAGAAAACCGCAGTCCGCGATCAATTTCATCAACGAAAATCTCAAGCAAAAGAAGAAAGACTATAGAGATCTTTCCCGCAATGAAAGGTCGCTATTGATTGATCTACATCGTGAGGTCAATCAGGGTGTGGAAGCTTTGACCTGCCTGAAAGAAGAGTTGCAACTCGCGGGCAGCGCCCCGGGGAAATGGGATATTCTCGACCGTGTCGTCACTGTCGCTACGCAGTGCAACCGTCTCGATGAAGTACTCCCCGTATTGGAACAGCACCTCAGGGAAACTGAGGCTGCCGGACTCACCTGGCAACAGGTTCTCGATCGGCAAAGCAAACACAACTCGGATATTTACTTTCTGAAGTTCGGAAAAATGATCGCGCAGAACTACGAATGGAATTCCGATATGGACAAGGCATTTCCCTACTACCATAAACTGGCAGTTCTGGGCGACGCCTACAGTCTGGAGCGGTGTTTTGCGTTATATGACTGGCTGCAGCAAAGAGAGCCGATGATGGCCCTTCTCGCTCACGTGCCGCTGGAAAGGCTCACCTGTGACCAGGTCATTGAATACGCAAATCTGGAAGCGTCCCAGGCCAATTTTTCCAAAGCCGAGGAACTCTGTTCTGCAGCTCTCACTCGTGCAGATGTCTGCCACGGGGATGTCTATGAGAAGCGGGGAATGATGTTTCTCCAGCAGGGAAAACTCAGCGATGCATTGAGCGACTTCAAATCCGCAGTGAAACACCAACCCGAAAACGCTGTTCTTCTTGATCAAATTGGGTCCATTTTCGCCTCTCAGGGAAAACACCGGGAAGCACTCGATACCTACCGGGGGGTGCCTCTGAAAAATCATTCCAAACTCAGCTTCGAAAACTACAAATTGCTCGCCGAAACTCTCGAAAGCGAGTTTGATCAACTTCGCATAGCCCGATATCTCCTCTCTACGGACGAAATACAGGAATCGTCGGGTGTATACATAGAGGTAGCACAAATTTTTCGCAAATATGTATATGACCGGGAAGCTTTCGAATCTCTTGCCCATGGACTGGAAGTGTTTCCGGAAAGCAAAAAGCTCAAGCTGGCGAAAATCGATCTGCTGCTCGACAACGAAGCCTACAACGCCGCTTTCGAAGAAATCCAGCAGTCGTTCGACAGTTCCGATCCCCGCTATCTCCAGAGAGTTTTAGCCGTCGCCAACTCAGTGGAAGACAGTTCGCCAATGCTGGCTCTCTTGAATCTCGATGATCCTTTTGCCTCATCGTGGAACGAAGGACTGCGCATCGACCTCGCGATGCTGTATGAAAAGATGGAAAAGATCGAAAACGCTGTGGCGATCTGGGAATCGTTTGACCCGGATACGATTCATCTAAAGAGACTCAACGCAAGAGTTGCCTACCAAAAACACCACTATCGCGAAGCACTTGCTCTACAGGAGGAATACATCAAATCAACCGACTCAAATGACCCGTACGAATGGGAATTCCTCGGCGATGTGTATTTGATGACCAACCGTTCCGCCGATTCCCAGAGGGCCTACACCGTAGCGGCTCAAAAATTCCAACAGGAATCAACCCAACGCCTTTAACCCGTCCGCCCCTCACATCCAGTCCCACCCTATGAAAATACTACTAGTCGACGACAACCTCAGTTTAACTACCCTGTTGAGCCGGGCCCTTAACCGCCTGGGTTATCAGGTTACTGCAGAAAACGACTCCGACCGCGCGATCCGCACCATTCAAAAGCTGAGACCGGATCTTATCATACTCGATCTGGAGATGCCCGGAAAAAGCGGCCTCGAAATCTACGGTGAACTGAAGATTTCTTCGCAGCTGGCGTCTATACCGGTAATCATGCTCGCATCCCTCGACGACGCCGGCTCGGTGCGTTCAGAGGTATTCGGCTGCGATGTATTGAGAAAGCCCGCGGGGCTTGATGATCTACTGACCGTCATCGAAAAAAATCTGCTTCACCACAACAGCGATCCTGTTGATCGCGACATCCATCCAACCCATTCCAACAGCAAAAAAAGGGAGGTCTATGAAAACATCCTTCAATAATCCGGGAACGACACAGGGGCGCCGGGTCCTGCTCACTGGTGCCGCCGGATTCATCGGCAGTCACACTGCCGAACAACTCATCTTTTCCGGACACGAAGTAATCGGACTCGACAATCTCAGTACCGGACATCGTTCCAATCTGGCAAATGTCATCGGCCATGAATCATTTGAACTGATCATAGGTGATGTTCTCGATTCCGAATTTGTCGATTCGATCTGCAAGAACTTTCGCCCGGATGCCATAATCCACCTCGCCGGCCTGGTAAGTGTCGTCGTCGCTCAGGAAGACACCGCGAAAAATTTCCAACTCAACGTTCAGGCCACTCAGGTGATCGCTGAAAACGCGAGAAAGAATCATATCAAAAGGGTGGTATTTTCCTCATCTGCTTCGGTATACGGTGACACAACCGAATACCTGATCAACGAGAGCTGCCCTACCCGGCCGATCGGCATGTATGGAGCTGCAAAACTCGCTTCTGAAAACTTGCTGGCCGGATATGCCTCCTCTTACGGAATGGAAACCGTCTGTCTTCGCTATTTTAATGTATATGGAGACCGACAGGACCCGAAGAGTCCCTATTCCGGAGTGATCTCTATTTTCCTCGACCGGTTTTCGAACCATTCGCCGGTGACGATTTTCGGTGACGGCGAGCAAACCCGCGATTTTATATCCGTTCGTGATGTCGCCAGAGCTAACCGGCTGGCCGCCACCGCAGAGTCGGTCAAATCCGGCTCGCTCAATGTCTGCACGGGAAAATGTATTTCCATCAACGACCTGGCGGAAATTTTTCAATCCTTCTATCGCGGTGCACCTGATCCCGGATATGCCGACCAAAGACCGGGAGAAATCCTTCATTCCTGCGGCAACGGTGGCTTTGCATCAATGGCCCTGGGTTTTGACCCGAATGTATCAATCCGCGACGGTCTGGCTGATCTGGTCGCTGTCCAGGATCTCGAGGAAGCGCTGAAAACGGAAGCCTTCCAGCCTGCAGTTATCGCCTAACCTGTCTGATTCGTGAGGATATACAGAAAGCTCCTTATTGCGATGGTATTAGTTGCGGCAGTCACTCACCCGGTATCGGGGAGCAGTCTTTATGTGGACTATTCCTATGATCCGAATCCACTTGAGCTGCTGCAGAACGACATCTGTATCATCCATCCCAACAGTATCGCCTCTCTCAAGGAAGGGCAGAAAAGAGGCAATCAATTTTATGCCTACATCAGTCTTGCTGAAGTATCAAAAGACGAACCGTATCTTCCCAAACTGGAAGCGCTGGCCATACCATTCGCCGGCGAAAACCCCGCCTGGAACAGTAAACTCATCGATATTCGGGATGAAAAGTGGAAAGCCTATTTCGTTCAAAAACTCGGCAGTGAAATTGTCGTCCGGGATTTCGACGGCTTTTTCATTGATACCGTAGACAGCATTCAGTTGCTGAAAAAAAACGGCGACAAAAGCTTTGCCGAATATCAGCGCGCAGCAATTGACATCATCACTACCTTAAAAGAGACTTTCCCGACTAAAAAAATCCTCACCAATCGCGGATTCGATCTGATGGAAGAATTGGTTGAGGTCGTGGACGGTATCGTTGTCGAGTCCGTATTTTCCTCCTCCGACATCGAAGGCAGTCAAACGGTTGCCGTCGACTGGCAAACCACAGAAGCGCTTGTCGGCCAAATCGAAAAAGCTCAGCGGATCGGTTTCGATACCTATATCATCGACTATGTCGCAGCAGGTGATCGAAAAGCAGCCAGGGAAACGGAAACGCGAATTCGCAGCATCGGATGCGTTCCGTATATCGGCACCCGAAAACTGGACGGCACGAATGTATATGAAAAAGAGGTCCAGCGGAAACTTCTGGTTGTATATGGATACGACCCTGATGAAAATGAAGAGTATCCGATATTCCCTGAAGATACATTGGCTCTAAGCAAACTGCAGGCTCCGCTGGAGTGGATGGGCTACGAATTTGAATACCACAATATATCGAATGGTATTCCGGAGATCGCTGATGAAAAGTTTTGCGGAGTGATTATCGATGAATCGCTGGCTGTCCCGTCCGCCCTCGAAGTAAAATTTGCGCAATGGCTCGCCAATCGACCTGCCAGGGATCAGAAAGTGTTGTTTCTCGGTCTGGGCGAAATGTCTTCCGCCATTGCCAAAGATATCGCTTTTGCGCCTTTCGGAATCACCTTCACCGGCAAAGTCGACCGGGCTGCGAGGGCTGCGGGGGAAGTCTCAATTAAGACCATCGATGAGAACTATATGAGCTACGAGGTTCCCACCGAAGCAACGGCAAAGGGATTTGAAGCTCTCCAGGCTCCCGACGGCGCTCACATTCTCGTCGGGTTGGAAATGACTACCGTCCGTGGCGATTTTTTCCGGTATGATCCGGTATTTTTTGCGGACTGGGGAGGTTGCATGCTTCCGCCCTATGCCCGGCACCAGGTTTCACCGGAGATTGATCTATCCCATGTTGATCCATTCAAATTTCTCGGACAAATCTGGCCGACTGGTGAATTCCCCGTTCCCGATGTCACTACCCAACAGGGTTTGCGTATTTTCTACAGCCATATCGATGGCGACGGTTTTGTCTCCAGGGCGAATTTCCCAGGCCAACCGTTGTGCGGTGAAGTTCTCTATGACGAAGTGCTCAAGGACCTGCCTTTCCCGATCACGGTATCCATCGTAGAGGCGGAAATCCGGGGCCATATGCTTAGTCAGGTTAAACCCGATGTGGCCCTACATGAAACCATCTCAAAAAACATTTTTCAGCTTCCGCATGTAGAGGTAGCCTCTCACTCGTATTCCCACCCTTATGTTTGGAATGCTGAAGACAAGAGTTACTACAAAGAGTATTCCTCATTAAATCTTCCTCTCAAACTCACGACACGGTATCCGAAAATTGATCTCGACCGCGAAATTGACGGATCGCTTCAGTATATCAAAGACAAACTGTCGGGGACTGCCAAGCCTCCCAAAATCTTTCTGTGGTCCGGGAACTGCCGTCCATCAACTGAGGCACTCCGCCTTGTGCGTGAAGCCGGGATCGAAAATATGAATGGGGGCAATACCATCCTGAGCCGGAGGTTTCCCGGAATATCCGCCGTAGCGCCCAAACTCATCTCGGCGGAGGGTGAAATGCAGATCTTTGCCTCAAACCAAAACGAGTTTTACTACACAGACGGATGGAAAGGACCATGGTTCAACGGCTTCAAGAAAGTGATCGAAACTTTCGAAATGACGGAATCTCCCCGTCGGATGAAACCGGTAAATGTGTACTATCATTTTTACAGTGCAGAGCGTCCCGATTCCCTTTCCGCACTTCAGGAAATCTATGACTGGTGCCGGGTTCACGAATTGCATTTGATGAATACCTCGACCTACGCCGCCATGGTTCGTGATTCGTTTAACACGAAAATTTCGGACCTGGGTTCCAACAGTTGGAAGATTCAGAACCCGGGCCGCCAACAGACTTTCCGAATTCCGGTCAGTAAAGGCTGGCCCGACATACCGAATTCCCGGGGCGTCATCGGCTACCGGAAAATTCAGGACTCCTGGTATATCACTACCGACAGTTCAGCCGAAGTAGTGATTACTCTGAGCGGGAAAAAGATCGAGCACCCTCACCTCGTTTCCAGCACCGAAACTCTCCGCTGCGAGAACTACACCTCTGCAACGATCACTTTCCGAAATGATAGCGAAGTGAGAACCAGCAAAGTAAGACTCGGCGGTCTCAACGACGGGAAATGGCAGGCAGAACTGGAAAGCGGCGTTACCACCGGAGAACAATTCAAGCTTTTACCCGGTCAATCTGTAACGATCTCAAAGCGGTAATGCCATGAGCGAAGTGAAACCGACAAAGCGACTTGTTTCCCTGGACACCTACCGCGGTCTCGTGTTGATCCTTCTCGCTTTGGAGTCAGCCAACTATGGCTGGCAACACGTTCTGGCCGAGACCCACCCTTCGTGGTTGACCCGCTTCATCGACCTGCACGCCAGCCATATTGCCTGGGCGGGGTGTTCCTTTTGGGATTTAATCCAGCCGTCTTTTATGTTCATGGTCGGGGTTTCAATGGCCTATTCCTACGGCAAAAGGAAAAAGCTTGGCGACAGCTTCAGCGAAATGTTTCGACATGCGGTTTTCCGGGCCGCGGTATTGATACTTCTCGGTGTCTTTTTGCGATCCAGCTATACCGAACAGACCAACTGGACATTCGAGGATGTTGTTACTCAGATCGGCCTGGGTTACGTACCTCTATTTCTCCTGTGGAACCGGACGGCGAAGACCCGGTTTATAGCGATCGCCGCAATTTTGGTTGGCTACTGGCTGCTTTTTGCCGTTTGGCCGGTTTCAAAACCGGTCGGATACGAGTGGGACAACCCCGCAGCTCATTTGTTTACCGGTTTCTTTCAGCATTGGAATATCAACGCCAACCCGGCACATGCTTTTGATACCTGGTTTTTGAATCTGTTCCCGCGGCAATCTGCCGAATCGGAAAAATTTCTTTTTCATCCCGAAGGCTACAATACTCTCAATTTCATACCTTCCCTCGGTATCATGATCATGGGGCTGATGGCCGGCGAACTTCTGCGCAGCGATCGCGACAAGAAGGCAAAGACCTTAGTCATTTACGGAGCGGCCGGAGTGGCGGCGGGTGTGATTCTGCATTTCGCCGGGATCTGTCCGCTGGTAAAGAAAACATGGACACCGGGATTTACTCTCTACAGCGGTGGATGGTGCCTTCTGATTCTCGCCGCTTTATACTACATGATCGACATCAAAGGATGGAGCCGCTGGACATTTCCTTTCGTTGTCGTGGGTATGAATTCCATAGCCATGTATATCATGCTGTGGCTGTCCTCCGGCAGGATCAATGAGACCTTACAAAAACATCTAGGGAGTGGCTATGCCGGATTTTTCGGCTCCGGTCTGGAACCTCTCCTGCAGAATATCGCTACCGGCCTGGTCCTCTGGCTGGTTTGTTTCTGGATGTATCGCCGGAAAATCTTTCTCCGGATATAATTTACCCCTCCGGCTCGAGACCGAGCTTTTCCAGCACTTCAGCCGGTGGACCGTTCCACTCGGGCATGGCGACGTTGCCCCTGTAGCCGATGTCTTTCATGCCTTCGGGAGTTGTGTAGTAGCCGCCCGCAACGAGATCCCGCATTCGGCGGAAAAAGGTTCCGGGGTATTTGCGGCGATCTTTTTTCGCCATGATGGCGAGGATTTGACAGACCTCCAGTTGCTGCGTCGAAGATAGAGACACGAAATTTTTTGATTTCTGTTTTCCGGCTTCGTCATCAAGCCATTTCAGGCCTTTGAGAATCAATTTCCGGTCGGCAACCTGTCCGGGATAGGGCGAACTGATCCATTCGTCGATGAAATCGTGGACTCCCAGTGAAGATGCGGATGGGGATGTCTCATCCTCCGGCATGATGATATCACACAGCACCCTTACGAGCTCTCGCTGTCCGTCGGAAAAAGTCAGCGGCCAAAGATCGCCCGGCTGGTAGGATTTGATCAAATCGGGATCGGGCCCGTATCCGGTTCCGGCCGGAACGGCGGCAAATGAGTCCATCGCCGGCAGGGCGGCTGATCCGGAGGCGCCGGCGATCCATTTTAAGGTGGTACGCCGCGAAATGCGGGGAAGTTCAGATTCACTCATCGCTCAGATATTTCCTTTCTTCATTTCATCGATCAATCGCTCCGTCGCCCGCCACGAAACGGCCAGAATCGACAGAGTAGGGTTTTTGTCCGCTGTGTTCGGAAAGGTGGCGCCATCCGCGACGATCAGATTGGGCACATCCCACACCTGGCACCATTGATTGGTCACCGACTTCGCGGAGTCCGCGCCCATGATCGCTCCGCCCACTTCGTGAATGATTCGACCACCTTGTTTGACCGCTTTTTCCGGGTTTTCCGTATCGGCGGGGCGACTGAACTTCCCTCCCATCGCTTCGAGAATCGCCGCCATGGAGCGTTGCTGATCGGCCACCTGTTTCAATTCATCATCACCAAACTTCCAGTGAAATTTCAAAACCGGTATCCCCCACTGATCCTTCACCTCCGGGTCCAACTCCGAATAACAGTTCTCGTTCCCGACCATCGCCCCCTGGGCCCCGATGCCGAGAAATGAACCGTAGTAGCGACGGGCGTCCTCTTTCAACTGTCGCCCGAAAGGGATTCCCTCCGCTTCGGAGACGCCATCAAATTTCCGACCGGTGGCGAGGTTGGGCATTTTCCGCCCGCTGACGAGGACAAACTTGTAGCCACCGGGAAAATCCAGTTTTCCGGCCAGTTGCTCTGCAGCCCGCCACCACGGCACGTAGACTTGTTGGCCAACGGTTCCGTCCTCATTGTGCAAGGGCAGGTTCTCCAAAGCGGGAATCTGAGCACTGTAGCTACTGCTTACCGAATCAGTCAGGTATTTGCCGACCAGTCCGGAAGAATTGCCGATTCCCTGAGGAAATAATTTCGACTGGGAATTTAACAGCAGGCGAACTGTTTCCTGCGAACTCGCCGCCAGCACCACCGCTTTGCCGGACACATGGTGTTCCGCGCCATCCACTTTATCGATCAAAGTGACGCCGGTTGCCTTACCTTCACTGTCGACCGTGACTTCCCGCGCCATCGCATTCGGCAGAATATCGAGGTTCCCCGACTTGAGAGTGGGACGGAGAAATACTGTGGTAGAATCGAAGGCCGCCCCGATCGAGCAGCCCCGGTGGCAATCCGTTGCGAAGAAACACTTGCCCCGCATCCGCATATTTTCCGCGAGCAGCTTTTGCGCTTTGGGATTTCCGGGATGCAACTTTTTCGGGAGCTTATCGGCATCCTGCGTTTTCGTCAGCACCGCCCGGTGGATGGGAACCACCGAGATCCCCAGCTTCGCGGCGCGTTGTTTCGCGAGCAGCTCCCCGGCGCGGAATTTCGGCGGCGGTAAAAGCACTCCCGGGGAGGAATCGGGCGAATTTTCAATACCTTCACTGGCACCGAAGATTCCGGCCATCATTTCCGCCTTATCGTAGTAGGGCGCGAGATCATCGTAGGAAAACGGCCAATCCAGGCCGATTCCCTGGCGGGTGCGGGTTTCAAAATCGTAGGGCCCGTTGCGCAGAGAAACCCTCCCCCAGTGGTTGGTCCGACCGCCCATCATTCGCTGTCGCCACCAGGCGAACTGCCTTTTTTCCTCCTTGGAAGCGTTGCTATACGGCTCGCCGGGGATTTCCCAGCCGGAATCGACCGATGAATCATAGAAGCCGTACTGCTTATCGGGCGTACGTTCGGCGCGGAGCGGAGCCTGATTAGGCGTGTGAAACATCGCCGTCTCCCGCACCGGATCAAACATTCGCCCCGCCTCCAGCAAGAGGACTTTCGCGCCCGACATGGCGAGCAGATAGGCCGATTGCCCACCGCCGGCACCGGAACCGACGACCACGACATCGTATTTCTGCTGAACTTCTTGCGGCGAAATGACAGGCATAGGCCAACCTGGCAACCCGACTGCGCAATTGCAATGCAAATTGAACAGGGTACGGTCCCGCATTCAAGAGGGTACAGTCTCTGATCAAACAGGGTACAGTCGGCGACTTAACAGGGTACAGTGAATAAGGCAGATAAAAATGGATATTCTTTAGGCAAAACCGGCCTTTGTTGTATCTTATCGCTGGAGAAATATGGAAAAGTCCGTTGTCGAAGTTGAAGTGAAAAATGTTCTTCCTACCAGTGCCGGTTCTGCGGTTTTTCTGGGGAATTCGGAGAAGGTTTTTGTGATCTATGTGGATCACGCGGTCGGTTCCGCCATCAACATGTTCCTTTTGGATACCCCGAAGCCCCGCCCCCAGACTCACGATCTTTTTGCCGATGTTCTGACCGGCCTGGGTGCCAGAGTCAGCCGGATCGTGATCAGTGATTTTGCGGACACCGTTTATTACGCCCGAATGATCGTGGAAGCGGAAAATGAGGTTTTGGAGACAAAAAAAATCATCGAAATCGACGCCCGCCCCAGTGACAGCATCGCTCTCGCCGTGCAGCAGGACGCCCCGATCTACGTCGCCCAGCACGTCTGGGACGGAGTCGAGGATATGTCGATCGTCCTCAAAAAAATGGAAGACAGTTCACCGGAAGATCATCCCGATCTCCCGATGTAGAGGCTGAACCCGGCTACTCCACAGGATCTTGTCGCACCCATTGCCCATTTCTGTCTGTATCCTCACTCTCAATGAAGAGGATAATCTGAAGCGCACCCTTCCACCATTGGCAGGTCGATTTGCCGAAATCGTGGTTTTTGACTCCGGCAGCACGGATCGCTCCATCGAAATGAGCGAAGAAGCGGGAGCCACCGTTCACGAGGTGCAATGGGAAGGCTTTGGAACCACGCGTCGCAAGTTATTCGAAGCAGCCACCCAGCCATGGATTCTCTGGCTGGATGCGGATGAGGTGATTACCCCTGCTCTGCTCGATGAAATTTCCGACCTTTTCGCTGACGGCGAGGCGGAGAAAAAAGCGTACTCCGTCAACCGGATGGTATTTTTCGAAGGCAAATGGATTCGCCACGGGGAATGGTTTCCCGACTGGGTGATGCGCCTTTTCCCCGCCGATTGCTGGGAAATGATCGAGCTCGATGTCCACGAAAGCGTCAAAGTCTCCTGCCCCACCGGTCGTTTGCGAAATCTAATCGAGCATTATTCGTTCAAAGACTGGGCGGATCTCGAAAAACGCTCCCAAAAATACGCCAAACTCTGGGCCGGGGAAAAGAGTAAAACCGGCCGCACACCTCCCTCCGGGGGAATGGTCATCGCCCGGTCCTGGGTCCGGTTTGTGAAAGGCTACATTATAAAACGCGGATTTCTCGACGGCGACCACGGTCGGCGAATTGCCCTTTCCATCGCCAAAGAAGTGCGGGCCAAATATGATTATTGGAAGACACTCGCAAAAAACGAGGTTGCATAACCAGCGGGACCGCCTTTTCTCACTGGATATATGAAAAAACTGAGGGTTCTGCATACCGAATGGTCCATGGGCTGGGGCGGCCAGGAAATCCGGATCGTTTCCGAGATGGAATCCCTCCGTGAACAGGGCTTCGACATGATGATCGCGGCAGATCCGGAAGCCTGCATCTTTAAAGAGGCCGAAAAGCGCGGCTTTCAGACCTATCCGCTCACATTTGATTCCCCGGCGAATCCTCTGACCATTTGGAAAGTCGCCTCGCTGGCGAAGAAAGTTGGCGCCGACATCATCCACACCCACAGTTCCAAAGATTCGTGGATCGGGGGAATTGCCGGCAAAATCGCCGGTATCCCGGTGGTTCGCAGTCGGCACATCTCCGCCACGATCAAACCCAAACCGACCAACCGGCTACTGTATGGCTACCTGCCGAAATCGATCATCACCAGTGGCAAGATCATAGCGGAGCAACTCATTGCGGCAACCTCCGTTCCTGCCGAAAAAGTCTTTGCCGTGCGACCTGGTGCCGATCCGACCCGGTTTAAACCGAACCCGCAACATCGGGAAGATGTCCGAAATGAATACGGTATTCCCCTGGACGCCACCGTGTACGGTATGGTCGCTGTGTTGCGAAGCTGGAAAGGTCACTGCCTGTTCCTCGAAGCGATCGAGCCGATCATGAAAGGTGACGAATCGATCTACGTACTCATCGTCGGCGAAGGGCCGGTGCGGAATATCATCGAAGAGAAAATCGAGGAGCTGAAGCTCACGGATCGCGTCATCCTCACCGGGCACCAAAGCGATCCTGAACGATTTTACCCGGCTTTGGACGTCCACCTTCTGCCCTCACTACGCAACGAAGGCGCTCCCCAGGCGGTCCCCCAGGCGATGATGTGTGGAGTCGTCAATATCACCTCCGACGGAGGCGGGCTACCCGAAGTAATCGACCACGGCGAAACCGGACTTATCGCAAAAGCCGGCGACCGCGAATCGCTCCACCAATGCATAAAAACCCTCGAGGAGGACCCGGACCTGCGCGCCAAACTCGCAGCAGCCGGGCAAAAAAAAGCGCTCGAAAGTTTTACCTTCGAGCGCCAGGTGGCGAAAACAAAAGAAGCTTACGAGTTTGCAATTGCCCGCTCGTAAAGCTGTTTCCCGTTTATGAGTACTTTAGGGAAAGAAATGTGGCTGTTCCGCCGGGAGGAAGCATCGGGAGGGGCCGAGATCGCAGCGAAACGGCTGGTTAGCCAGTTTGAAACTCTAGATTACGAAGTGACCCGGGTTACCGCCGGTGAACGCATTGGAGAACTCCAGGTCAAAGGGGACCGGGGACCGGGTTGGCTCAGACTGGTGAAGTATGCGAATTCCGCGAACCGGTTAATCGCCGAAGATTCACAACGCATCTCGTTTTCGCTGGAACGGGGCATCAAAGCCGACATCTACCGGGCCGGAGAAGGTGTCCACCTCGCCTGGCTGAAAAGAAAAGGTCTCGCAAAATCACTGCTTTCGTTTCGACCACTTCATCCGGTAGCGATCACACTGGAGGCAATCACCATGAAGGCTGCAAAATGTATAGTCGCTAACTCGGAGATGATCGGGGCAGAGATAAAGCAATACTACCCGCAATGTGCGGAAAAAGTCAGAGTGATTGAAAACGGCTACGATCCGTCCCGGTTCCACATCAGCGACTCTAACAATCTCGATCCCGAAGATACCGCGAGACGACTCGTTTTTGCCGGAAACGGCTGGGACCGCAAGGGCCTTGAGCAGGCACTGCAACTTTTGCGCCACCTCCCGGGCGAATGGAAACTGGATGTTCTCGGCAAAGGAGATCAATCACGTTTTGAGATGATTGCCGAAAGCCTGAAAGTCCGGGACAGAGTTAAGTTCAAAGGCTCCGTGGCGGACATTGAAACCTACTATCACAATAGTGAAGCCCTGGTTCTACCAACCACCTACGACCCGTTTTCCAACGCCTGTCTCGAAGCCGCCGCCTGCGGGTGCCCCGTAATTACCACGAATCAAAACGGATTCGCTGCATTGATTGATCATCGCCGGAACGGGTTTATACTGGGAGAAGACGCCGGAAGCATCTCCGATTGCGCCGAATGGTGTCTTACCTGTCTCCCACTATCAAAAGAGTTCGTCGCATCCGGGGTTAGCAACTACACCATCGAAGATGAAACCCGCAAATACAGGGAAGTTTTTGCCATGGTAGCTGGAAAAGATAGCAGGTAGATTGTAAACAAGAGAAATGTAGATGAAAACAATGTGGATGCGAGGCTGTGCCGAGTATCTGATCATCCCCGACACGCTTCCCGCGCCCCTGAAACCCCGAAACCGATGAAACGCTACTCCTTACGTTCGCAGCTACGTCCCGGAACCCTTACCAAAAATGACGAATAAGAATTCGATACGCCTCAAATTTGGGAATATGATTTCAAATGGATAAAGACTATTCGGGCGGTCACCAGAATCTTCCCAGATTACATCAATCTGCCTATCAGGGTTTGGCCACTGTCCATTGGGTTTTCACCATCAAAGACCGAAAAACAGGCTGGCTCAACGATCAGTTTTTCCTGAACTTTCAACTCGCAACCTTGCACACCTTTTCCCGATTTTCGTTGGCATCACCCGCTATCTGCCTGATGCCCGATCATATACACTTACTTGTGATGGGAGTCAGTGAGAGTAGTGACCAAAGAAAAGCGATTCCGTTTTTGAGAACCCACCTCATAGCGCATCTTGATCCGTTTGAATTTCAAAAAGTGCCCTATGATCACGTCCTGAGAAAAGACGAACGCAAACGAGATGCTTTCGCAACGATGGCCGGATATATACTCGCAAATCCTTACCGGGCAGGTTTACTTGACTCTGACAAAGAGAATTGGCATTTCGAATGCAGCATCGTGCCGGGGTATCCGGACATGGAGATAAGAGAAGAAAAATTCTGGGACCGGTACTGGAAGATATACTATCGGTTGATTGAAAAAAATGCGGCGTGAAGCAACTGCTCATTCATTGAACTCCCGGACGATGAAACGCTACTCCTCACGTTCGCAGCTACGTCCCGAAGGAATGTGGATGCGAGGCTGTGCCGAGTATCTGATCAACCCCGATCCATCTTGCACGACGCAAACCGGACCGATAAAACGCTACTCCTCACGTTCGCAGCTACATCGCGGAGAAATGTGGATGCGAGGCTGTGCCGAGTATCTGATCAACCCCGACACGCCTCCCGCAACGCAACTCGGGACGATGAAACGCTACTCCTCACGTTCGCAACTACGTCCCGAAAAAATGTAGATGCGAGGTTCCACCGAGTATCTGATCACCCCCGGCACGCCTCGAGCAACGCAACTCGGGACGATGAAACGCTACTCCTTACGTTCGCAGCTACGTCCCCAGAAAATGTAGATGCGAGGCTCCACCGAGTATCTGATCAACCCCGATCCGTCTCGCGCGACGCAAACCACAACCCGTCCAAAACCGATGAAACACTACTCCTTACGTTCGCAGCTACATCTCCCAAACCGCAGAGAAATGGAATTCGTTCCAATTTACACTTCTACTGAAGAACCTCGATTCTGATCTCATCCACGTTCTCTTTGGCACCTTTCGCAAACCAGGCTATATCCCGGACAAAGTGGTCCCAGGGTAGAAAATCATACCGCACTTTTGTGCCTCTCATCGGCAGGAACTCCACTTCGTCAAAAAAGTGCAGCAGAATTGTCCGCAATTCATTATAGGAAAAGCTGTGAAGATGAGTCGGATCCATCGTAAGTCGCTTGCCTCTGAAAACAGCAAACCGGCGATGGAAATGGTAATCGATCGGTACACTGCCCATGAACACGCTGTTCGGGCTTTTCTTTAAAATCCGATGCACCTCTTTGAGAGTAACAATCGGATAGGGAAGATGCTCCAATACTTCGGTCAGAATCACTGCATCAAATGCATCATCGACCAAATCTATAGCAATAGCGAAGTCGGACTGTCGACAGGCAACTCCTTTGTCCCGGGCCTGTTCGAGAGCCACGGTATCAACATCCATCCCGATCCAGTTGCCGTGGGTGAACATCTGTTTCGTTAGGGTACCGGCCCGGCAACCGAGGTCGACACCCAAATCAACTTTTGTCTGGTACTTATCGAGACAGGACTTGAAAAAGTTCACCTTTTTCGAGTCGTCTTTGGCTTCACCGTAGTCACGTGACTCGTGGTGCTTTTCATAGTACCACTGCAGTAACTCCTGTTTCCTTTCCGGTTTGGATAAGCAAAGTTCTTCGGGAAATTCCATGAAGTAGAAATCGTTTATTCTATAAGAGTAAAATTCAAATTTTGACTTATCGAGTCAAAATTCTCGGAGCCCATCCGATTCGTGAAGATATGTGTTCAGAACCAAACTTACCTGAGAGGTTTCCACTAATCCGCTTCGCTCGACACGAACAGACTCTACTATACACGAATATGGATCGGGACTCATAGCTCAATCAGCTGTCAGCACCTTTAAACTGCAATTCATAGAGCCCCTCGTATTCTTTGCACCGTCCGATCAATTCTGAATGCGGCCCCCGGTCTACCACTTTTCCGTTTCTCAACACAATGATCTCATCTGAATCGAGAACCGTGGAAAGCCGGTGGGCAATGGCAATTACCGTTTTACCCTCGGCGAGCACCTCGATAGCGTCCTGCACTTTCTTTTCCACTTCCGGATCGAGAGAGGAAGTCGCTTCATCAAGAAACAAAATCGGGGCATCGCGCAGAATCGCCCGGGCGATCGAAACCCTCTGCTGCTGGCCACCGGAGAGCGTCCGCCCCTTGTCACCCAGCATCGTTTCGTAGCCATTCGACTGCTCCAGAATGAATTCGTGAGCGTGGGCTTTAATCGCGGCCGCCTCGATCTCCTCGTCCGTAGCATCGAGATTTCCGTAGCGGATGTTGGCCCGGATGGTATCGTGGAAATGAAAGAT
>JARGOZ010000172.1 GCA_029213025.1 Verrucomicrobiales bacterium | reverse complement strand
AAACCGGCTCCTCCTCCGCCCAATGTGCCCGAGCTGGGTGCTGGAAACCGGAAGCCGGCGACAAATCGCGAGATGGTGGAAATGCATCAGGCGCAGGCGGTTTGTGCCTCCTGCCATAAGAAAATGGATGCCATTGGATTTGGACTGGAGAATTTTGATACCATCGGGAAATGGCGTGATACCGAGAAGGTGGGGCGGAAACAGGTACCGATTTCGCCTGGAGGAAAACTTCCGGGAGGTGTCGCGTTTAACTCGGTGAACGAATTGAAGAAAGCTCTCTTAACCCACGAAGCTGACCTGGCCGAGGAGCTTGTCGAATCTTTACTCGCCTATAGTTTGGGCCGGACCATTGAGTTTTCGGACTCGGACGATGTCGAAGCGATTCTGGAAAGCTTGAAATCGGAGAGATATCCGATGCGATCGATGATAAACGCCATCACGGCCAGTGCATTGTTCCGAACCAAATAGATAGTGATGGCACAGATGTTGACGGAAAAAGGTTACGACGATACGAGTTCCGCCCCGGCGGATTTATGTCGGTTCGCGTCCACTGTACCGGGTACCGTGCCGGACTGTACCCTGTACAGACGTCGACGCAAAAAGTCGCACGTAGCGGAATTTGCTAAAAATTCCGACGTCGAAGAATTTGTCGCGTGGATACAAAATTGTGAGACTATTCCCTGTCGTAGTAAGGGATCTGGACTCCACGCGCTTGCCACCGTATCGTCGGAATTTTTTGCAAATTCCGCTACTAAAATGCTTCGCGCAGACTTTTTGCGTCGACGCCTGTACAGTCGAGTGTCACTGAGAAGTTGGCGTGGTTCGTGGGTTGAGAAGGCGCCCAAAGGGCTTCGCTACGGTAGCAACGCTCTTTGGGCGTTTCGGCTTGCCCGGTTCTATTCTGCCATTTCTAAGGAGTATTCCTTTATACAGACCCAATATTTAATAATGAGAATGATAGTGAAATATATAGTAGTAGCAATCTTTGTCGGAATGCTTTCGTCGTTCGGGAATGCTGCGGATTCCGACGAAAAGCCGAATATCGTTTTTATATTTGGGGATGACTGGGGTTGGGGTGATTTGAGTTGTCACGGGCATCCGTATGTGAAGACTCCAAATATCGACCGCCTCGCAAAAGAGGGGACCGATTTTCATCGCTTTACCGTGGCCAGCGGGGTGTGTTCGCCGAGCCGGACCGCGGTGGTGACGGGGCACTTTCCAGCTCGCTATCATATCGATGGTCACTTTGCGTGGGTGCCGAGTAATGCAAAGCGGGGTATGCCTGACTGGCTCGATCCGGAAGCGCCATTGTTGCAGCGGTTTCTACAGAAAGCGGGGTACGCGACGGCTCATTTCGGGAAGTGGCATCTCTCCAATAATATGATTCCCGATTCGCCGCTGCCTTCGGAGTACGGTTACGATGAATACGGGGCATTCAACTGCGCCGGTGAACAAATGCCGGTTCACGAGGATGCGAGGCACGCCAATGCCTTTATCGAGAAATCGGTCGATGCGGGGAAGCCTTTCTTTATCAATCTGTGGATACATGAGCCTCACACACCGTTTCACACCGTGCCGAAATATGAGTGGAGGTTCCGGGATATGGAAAGCCGGGAAGATCAAATTTACGCTTCTGTTTTGTCTCATGCCGACGACCGAATTGGTGAAGTGCTGGATACACTGGACCGCCTGAAAGTTACCGATAACACTTTGGTAATCTTTAGTTCGGACAATGGACCGGCGCGGAACGCGAGTCCGTCTGAGTTGAAGCTCTTCTACGACACGGCGACCGGAGCGGGTTGGGGAACCAATGCGGCCAAAGGAATCACCGGTGGTCGAAAAGGCTATAAAGCGGCCCTGTTCGAAGGGGGGATCGGCGTTCCGTTTATCGCTCGCTGGCCCGGCAAAATTGCTGCGGGAAAAGTCGATGATCGCTCTTTGATTTCGGCGGTGGATTTGCTGCCGACTTTTTGCGAAATCGCGGGAGCTGAGTTGCCGGAAAGCTATCAACCCGATGGAGTCTCTCAAGTCTCTGTGCTCAAAGGCGCCGTGGTCGAATCTCGCGAAAAGCCATTGTTCTGGAAGTCGGATTCCTCATGGCCGGCCCGGGCGAATCGTCCCGATCATTGGGTGGGATACGCGGTGGTGCACCAAAACTGGAAGCTGGTTGCCAGTAAAAAAAATGAGCATGTTGAGCTATATAATATCGTGGAAGATCCCTACGAAAAAATGGATCTGAAAGAAGAGAAACCGGAAGTGGTCAAAGAACTTCTCGAAACGCTGGAGAACTGGAAAGCTACCCTTCCCGAAAAGCCAACCGGGAATGTGTTTTCAGCGGAAAGGAAAATGAAATAATGAAACCGTTTACAACTGATAATACAAACCGCCGGACTTTTCTCCGGGTTGGCTCCTCTATACTTGCCCTGCCGTTTTTGGAGACCTTTGCCAACGCTTCTGCCGTGGCCAGGACGCCTCCCAAACGACTGATTTTCCTCGGTGGAGGTTTTGGTTTTACGAAAGATACGTTTTATCCGGACAAAGCCGGTCGGTTCTCCGAAATCGGTTTGACTGAGGGGCTCAGTCCACTGAAGCGACACATGGATGACATCACGATGGTGAGCAACTTGACCAACCTCGGGGCGACGGATCCGCATGGTGGTAGTGTGTCTTATCTGACCGGTGCGAATGTGGCGGGAACTCCGGGGAAGCGGTTTTTTAATTCGATTTCCTGCGATCAGGTCGCGGCGCAGCATCTCGGCAAGGAAACCCGGTTTTCTTCATTGAGCCTCTCGGCAAAAGAATCGGACGGCGGACAGAATTCCGGGCATGGGAGCGGGCTATCCCTTTCCTGGGATGACTCGGGTAACCCAATCCCGGGTGTGAACCGTCCTCTCGATCTTTTCTATACTTTGTTCGCCAATCCCAAAGATTCCCGCGAAGCGCTCGATGAACGACTCAAAAAGCGTCAGAGTATTCTCGATATCGTGAAGACGGGCGGAGTGAGTATTAAGCGCAACCTGAGTAAAAACGATCAGGAAAAGCTCGATGAATACTTTACCGGAATTCGTCAGGTAGAGAAAGGGCTGGAGCGTCAGGCCAAGTGGGCGGATATACCGAAACCCGATGCCCCGTTTGATGCGCCGGGTGAAGGGCTCACCGGAGAAGAGGAAATCCAGATGATGTATGATATGATCATCATCGCCCTGCAAACCGATGCGACGCGGGTGCTATCGTACCGACAGCCGGTTTGTTCCGTGTTGGCGGGAATGGGTATCAGTTTGAAAGCGCACTCCCTGAGTCATTATGGATTTTCCGAACCGCGCACCGCAGCCTCCCGCGAGCGGGACAAAAAGTGTTCGGCTTTGTTTGGTCATTTTATTGACCGGCTCAAAGAAGCCCGGGATATGGACGGCAGCCGTCTCTACGATCAGAGTATCGTCAGTTACGGAACCAATCTTCGGTCCGGTCACGAGCTGAAAAATCTACCGGCGTTGCTGTCCGGAGGTGGGACGAAAGGTATTAGCCATGGTAGACATTTGATATTGCCGGAGAAAGACACGCCTTTAGCAAATTACTGGCTGACTCTGCTTCGCCAGGCGGGAATCGAACTGGACAGCTTCAGTCACAGCACGGGTGATATTCCGGAACTGCTGGCTTGATTCGGTTGTTTCGCTCTCTTTTCGAACGGGTAACCCGGTGCTATTAAGTTCCGGTAACCCTTTGAATTTGAGAGGTATGAATACAGTTATCCGTTCCGGTGATTTCAGCGTTTTGGCGTGCGTGTTTCTGTTATGCAGCTGTCTGAAAAGCAGCCAGGCACAGAGCCGAGATGAATTTGAACGCGCTCAGGCGATCGCGAAGAAGAAGCGCGCCGGCCAAACGTTGACCAGTGCGGAAGCGACGGTAATGGGGAAATATGTAGAGCGGGGTTGGATTTCCGATATGGATCCATCTCGAACCACCACCGGTCTGGTCCCTCTTTGTGATATGGCTGCGACAGACAGCTACAAAGGGGAGGACGGCGGTTTGTATGGCAACGGCAAAAATGAACCTGGACCCGATCATCAGAGAGTGATTGACCGCGTGCTGAAAGAAGTGGTTCCGTTGAATGCGCAGGGAAACCCGGCTCCCGACGGTCGGATCGTGATGATGTCGGTAGGCATGTCCAATACCAGCCGGGAGTTTGGTCCATTTATCCGGTTGGCGACGCGGGATTCGCGCAAATCTTCAGCTGTGACGATTGTGAATTGCGCACAGGGATCACGGGCCGCCCTGCAGTGGGTCGAGATGGAGGATGTCTGGCAGGGGATGAAACGAAATCTGGAGCGCAACGAAGTGACGCTGAATCAGGTGCAAATTGCGTGGGTGAAGCTCACAGAAATGGCCCCTTCAAAATACGGGAGCTGGCCGAAACATACCGACTTCTTTAAAGGCAATTTGGTAAAGATCATTCATCGTCTCAAGTCCACCTGTCCCAATCTTAGAATCATCTATTTCACCAGCCGGGTCTACGCGGGATATGCTGTGGGTGATCGTTCTCTCAATCCCGAACCGTATGCTTATGAAGGGGCTTTTGCGATGCGTCGTCTGATTCTTGATCAAATCGGCGGAGACCCGGAACTAAACTATGACGCAGCAAAAGGAGAGGTAAAAGCGCCTCTTTTGTTGTGGGGGCCCTATCTGTGGTGCGACGGGATGAAACCGCGCAAAGACGGTCTCGTGTGGCCGCCTGAGTACCTTGATTTTGACGGCGTTCATCCCAGCGAAGCCGGGAAAGAGAAGATCGCAACGCTGTTGCTGGAATTCTTCGCTACCGACAGAAATGCAAAGTCATGGTTCACGGGAAATCACCGGTGATAAATAGATATTTCGATACGAAACCGCAGTGTGATCTCCCTGCAAATAGATCGGACCGGGTTCAGCCGGGTTGGTATGTATAGCGCCTGCTGTCGGGCCGGGGACCGGTTGATTATCGATTACTTTTACTCCATTAAGAACAACGGTTACGTGACGGTCGACCAGAGTGATATCGTAGGTCTGCCATTCGCCCCCTGGTTTCCCGGCGTTCTCCGAAGGCTCGATCATACCGAAAATCGCTCCTACGCCCTGGAGTCCCTGCATCCGGCTGTCGCGATCCACTACCTGGGCTTCATACATACCGCGCAGGTAGATGCCGCTGTTGCGCTGAGAGCCAATCAGAAATTCGATGTGCAGTTGAAAATCGTCGAAGACTGCGGTCGTTTTTAAGTTGGCGTGATCACCGGTTGCACTGAAATCCGTTTTCGGGGTGGCGTTGGTGAGCAGTCCGTTTGTTGCGCTCCAGCCGTTAATTTTATCCGCTTCGTGCGGTGTCCACCCGTTGAGATCTTTGCCATTGAACAGTGTAACCGGATCTCCGAAGCGGACTTTAGCCAGATCGGGCGCTTGTGTCGGCATGGGCGGTATTTTAGTGCCGTTGAAGGCTGTTATTTGGGTAGTTCCGTCCGGATGTTTATGCGAAATCGAGCCATCGAGTTTTCCATCTTTTATCCCTGCTTTGACGGTTTTTGTAGTGGTTGAATTTTTTCGTTTCTTTAGTTCGAATTGCAATGTGTTATCACCGGTTCGAATGGCCTGGTATGGTCCGGAAGGGCCGATATATAGACGGAAATATACGACAGTTTTTCCATTTGTTTCCTGAACACTCATCCATGCGGGAGTCCCGTCCTCCACATCCAGAGACCAGTCGCCGCTCAAGCCGTCGGGTATTGTCCCGGCATATAGCGACTGGGAAGCGAGCAGAAACAGAAATACACTGTAGATCCGGGGAATGTTCATAGCGTTATGTGTGGGATGAAACAGGGGGAATTGTACCCTGTACAGTTGGTGATTGTACAGGGTACAATGTGTTGATGTAAAGCTTGCTTTCGGGTAGGCGGACAGGAGTATCCGCATCACGTTTTTTGCCCTACTCGTGGGTCTTAGTGAGGATGGGCAGCGAGGTGCTGACTGAGGAGATCTTTGCCGTAATCGTTCCCGTTCGGGGTACGGACCGTGGCGTGGATATGATCTTTCGTCGCGATTCCGGATCTACCCAGAGCAATCGGGCGCTGATGGTCAAACTCAATCAGGACTACCGGACTGTGGATTCTGTAGTAAAATACGGAGTCGGTATCCATGCCGCCGATCCATGCAAACCTGGTCCGGTCGAGGTGTTTCTCTATTTCTTCCATTTTTACTTTGGCGTGACCCTCTTTCAGGTTGGAAATCCAGAGGTTGGTTAATTCGAGAAAGACTTTTTTCTGTTTATCGTCCAGTTCGGATACGGGTAGTCCTTCGTAGGGCAAAACTACATTATCGTGAAATGCTTCGGTATTGGAATTGGTTCCGTCTTTTTCGCTTTTCAGAACCGCTTTCGATTTCTGCTCATCCGTCAGGCTGTTTACGAACTCGAGTGCTGTGTCCTGTTCTTTTTGCAGCACAACCGTTCCTTTGTATTTGCCTGCTACAGCGCGGACCGGTTCGGAACCGAGAAACAGTGGAGTCATGACGACCTGGTCGCCGAGGATAAAGTAATTAATGATGCAATGGTGGCCATCGAACTGAAAACCCCAGGGCTCGGTGTCGGAAGGCTCACCCATGACGGTAATAAAATAGGCCCAGCGACCGTATCCGTATTCGCCCTGCCGGCCGGATAGTTCAGCTATGGTGTGGTTCAGTTTCATAATGTCCTGCGTAGTTTCGAGACCGCGGGCGCTGAGGCCTGCGCCAAGTAATCCAAATGCGAGCTCCCGTTGGGTGTCTGTCATTTCTTCGAAGCTTACTCCCTGGCGTGGCAGACTGTGCTGGTTGGCCCATCTCCGCCATTCGGAATCATCCACGGGAAAGGTGGTTTTTTCTCTTTGTTCTTCGGTCAGTCCGTCAAGAAAAGCATTGGCCGCGTCTTTCACGGCGGAGGTCGACACGCCGGTGGATTTGATGGAGAACAGGCCTTTTTCGATGGCTCCGTTTGGAGTGATGCCGACAAATTCCTCCGCGATGGCCCTTTTCTCGACCTCTGCGAAGCGATTGCCTCCTTTGCTTTTGCCGCCTTTTTGCTGGGCGAATGAAGTGCCGATGATGACTGTTGCCGAAGCGAGGGACAGGAAGAGGAAGATTCGATTTCTCATAATGGATATAACGGATAAGACCGGGAATGTTTCGTCCCCATTATGGCACAAAGACGGTGACCTGTCCGGGTGGCTGCGATGGGGAAATGCGTATCCCTACAGAGTTGAATTCGTGCGTCAGGGACTGCTTTGCCATGATTCGTTCGGTGTTGGCGTGATTGTGCCTCCGGTAAAATCGCAGAATCGGCTACTGGTTTGGTATGAAGTTTCTTTCTCTTGCGGCGTTGTTGGTTTTCACTTCTTCAGTCTGTTTCGGTAAAACATTTATATATATATCGGAGGGGAAGGATAAAAGGATCGCCGTTTATTCACTGGATGAAACAAATGGCGGTTTGAAAAGGGTTGGCGCTCTGGATTGCAACGGTGCTCCGGGTTGCCTTTGGGCCATTGCCGATCGGTCTAAACTCTACGCATCGATTCGAAGCGCTTCCGAGTTTGCTACGCTAGCTGTTGATTCGGAAACGGGGTTGCTTACCCATATTTCGAGTGCTCCATCGGCTGGCAGTGCTGCCTATATTTATCCTGACAAATCGGGCCATTGGCTATTGGCTGCCTACTACGGAGAAGGCCTGGCAACGGTATCGAAGATCGTAGACGGAGTTGTGACCGGCGCTCCCGTTCAGACTTTTGAGACCGGGAAAAAGGCGCATTGCATTCAGACTTCGCCGGATAACCGCTTCGCTTTTGTCCCGCATCCGGTGGATCTGAACAAAGTGCATCAGTTCAAATTCGACGCGGAAACCGGAAAACTGACTAATAACGACCCGAAAAAAATGGATGGGGCCGAAGGGGCCGGTCCGCGTCACATTCAGTTTCATCCCAATGGAAAATGGGCCTATGTGGTGAATGAGCAGGCGAAAAGTGTGACCCACTGCCTCTACGATGCGGAAAAGGGAACCCTGTCCAGAAAGGATACTGTTTCCACTCTGCCGGACGATTGGGCCGAACCGAAGGGTTCCTGTGCAGATATCGAAATCAGCGCGGACGGCAAGTTCGTCTATGCCTCAAATCGTGGTCACGACAGTATAGCGATGTTTCGTGTCGATCAGGAATCCGGGGCTTTAACGTCTCTCGGACAGGCACCAACAGCGAAGACTCCGCGCTCGTTTAACCTGATGCCGGGCGAAAAATTTCTCGTCGCAGCAGGGCAGGGCAGTGGTGAGTTGGTCGTTTATGAACGAAATGCGGAGACCGGGCTGCTGAAAGAGTTGCAGCGCTACTCCTGCGGAAAAGGTCCGGCCTGGGTAGTGGGTTTGAAATTGGATTGAATTCCGGTCACTGTACCAGTCCGCGCTCATTGACCATAGAAGCGAGTCGCTCCAGTGACAAAGCCCTTTGCCTCGTGAGATTCATTCCCGCGTAGGCAGCCATTGGCACATACATAGTTCCGTCCATTTTTGAGTAGAATGTCCTCAGGCTCTTCAACTCGCGGTCACGCCAGGAAATCCATGTCCGCTGCGACTCCCGAAGGGCTTTTACAGCTTCCGGTTCGAGATCTTTCGTCAATGTCTGGTAATGTTTGTTGAGCAATTCGTCCCATTTTGCCTGAGCATTGGTGATCGCCTCGATCTGACCGGCCGTTGAGGGATTCTGATCCATCGCTTTATCCATCTCTACCTCGATGGGATGCTTTTCATCAGCTAAGGTTGAAATTGCGAGTAACAAAAAACAAAGGGAAGTGATGCCGGTTTTCATAAAGGCACTTTGTCACGGATTGAATCGGTGGTAAATCAAAAGATTGCTTATTAGGAGTCAGTTACTCCGTTTGTAGATGGGGCAGATCATAGTGACGAAGGGCACCAAATACGTAGTTGGCCTGAGAGCCGATGGGATATTTCTTTTTAACGATATCGATCCAGTTGGGCAAGGCATCTGTGAGAGAGATCTCATCAATCAGACCCGGATGGAGAAAGGCGGCGTGTTGGGTAGGAACAGCCGCATCCCCGATCGCGTTGATTTTGATGGAAAGATCCGGGGTTTGCAAACGCCCCCGGACAAAGCTAATGCACTGCACAATGTCATCGACCCGCATTCCTACGTATGATTTATCGAGCAGCATCGCATAAGTGGTTTCGCGCCAGTCCGCGCCGATCAACTTATCGAAGCCGCTGCGGGTGGATGGTGTGGCCGTTTCGCCAAAGCCTCTCAAATCGACAGCCAGGACGGCAGTGCCGGGATTTTTCATTGCCATGCCGATGGCTCCGTCTGCGGTGGCCGCGAGATGTTTGCCTGCCGGATCGAGATGAATAATGAGATTTTTGATCTCCGAATCCTTAAGCGGAGTGAACAACAGCGCGGGCAGGTCAATACCTGGTTCCGGTTTGATAGCCAGTTTTTCGACGTTGGCGAAATCGAGAGTTTCTGTATTGATTGATTCAGCGGCGGGCGCAGGAAGTTGTTCGGGTGATCTTGCCCCCGTCAGAGAAAAAACGGTTTTTCTGAGGCTGTCACGGTTTTCCGGTCTGGCATTTTCGGCCCGGACTTTTGCGAAGGATTCGGCCCATTCGGCATGTATATCAAACGAACTTTTTGCACCGGGTAGATCGAGAACCCGTCCTGTCGGCGTGGAATAGAGTTCTTCGTCCTGCAGTATGGGAAAATCCTCTTCAGTAACCGGAGTGTCATTGCCGAGAAGCCAGCGGCGCATCCAGTTAGCGGAAGCAACTCTCATTTCGGTAGGGAATCCATGGGGTGTATCGGGTTCCACGATTTCGCATCGCTCCGGAAATCCCATTCGGGTGTAGAAACGTTTGCTGCGTCGAAACAGACGCCAGGCACCTTCGATATCAAAATAGTCCTGAGTGGCTGCCATGACGAGAGTCGGCTTTGGCGCGCGCATCATTACATAGTCCCCGTGATCCATCCCGAATGCGATTTGGCCATGGATGTTTTGTTCCGCATCCTGGGGGCCCTGGCGATTGATCAGCGAGCGGAAGCCACATAGATAACAACCGGGCGCGGCAGCGACGATGCGGTCGTCCAGCGCCATAATATAGGAAGTATTGGTTCCGCCTCCGGAAATACCCGTGCAGCCGATTTTATCCGCGATGATGTCGTCCCGCGATTGCAGGTAATCGATCGCCCGGGTAGCATCCCAAATCATGAGCCGCGCGGTGTTGCTTCCCAGCAAAAGAGCACCCTGATTAAACAACATATGTTCCTGGGTGGTGGAGGCGATTTTCGGTTGCCCTTCCTCGCGGGTGTCGTCGTGGAAATGGTGGCGTTCACCCTGTCCAACGGGATCGTAGCTGAGAACGGCACAACCGCCTTTGGCAATAACGATAGCGGCCCGCTGGTAGAGATCGCGTGCCTTTCCGTTGGTGCTGTGACCGGGGATGTGAAGCACTCCAGGAAATGGTCCCTCGCCATCCGGCAGATACATCGTGGCGCTGACGAAGAAACCGGGTTGCGATTCGAAATAGAGTTTTTCAATCGAATAGCCATCGAAATCCGCCTTTCCTGTGATGACCGGATTGAGAGGACTGCGTTCTTCGGGTAATCCGCCGATATTGCGGAGAAAAAATTCTTTTCGCTCGCGTTGCCAGGTTTCGAGTTGTTCGATTGTTTTGAGCTTTTCGTAAGCTTCGATTCGCCGGTCGAGAGCTTCGAGGCACTTCCCCTCCAACCAGGTGTTCATCATTTCGGGATTCGGACGAACGGACAGGGGATGTTCCTCGCTGGCGATTGAATTCGGCTTAAGCAGAATGGTGAAAAGAGCTGCGGTAAGAAGAAGACGAAAAATCATGGTGACGCAATGGAAGGCCGCTTCGGCTGTTTCGATAGGCACGTGATTTAGTGAAAAATGAGCTCAGCTGCTTATGAATCCGGCGGTTTCTTTTTAGTTTGGAGAACGGCGATGCAGGGAAATAGTGTGTGCTTTTTAAAGCCGTCGAAAATAGATTTACCCGTCTGCATGGATACGGTTTTGTCCGTATTCATAGTTCACATGTTGCCAGATCCCCGGAAAATGAAAAATCCAGCCGGGGATCCTTCCTGTAGAGAAAGGATGTCGGAAATGCAGCTACTGCTACGGGACAATTTTTCCGCAGCCAAATAAATAGAGATTTATATCGGTTGCTCTACTTCGTCACTGGTTCCCTCGGGAACAGTGTGGATTTCTTCTTCGGAAATAAGAGAATCAATTTTCCGAATTACCGACACGGGTGCATTTTCCCCCCAGTAGTGGGTGTGCGCTCCGGGTCCGATACAGGTTTCAAATACCGGAACCGGTTGGCCATCCGGTTTGAGGACAAAGTTCTCCTCCGGAATATAGCTGGCTTTGTCTTTCGGATCACGGAAGATCATTCTGCCTACATAATCGCCACTGCGGTAGAGATTCCACCAGCACTCCAGGCCGCGATGGTTCAAACGCGGGTCGGCCGTTTTATCCCATGCGTAGAGATCAGGAAAGCGCGCCTGATACAGCTGCACCAGCGGGGAGCCCATGGTGATAAGCCGAACCGGAATGCCGGTTTTCGAATTGGGATCTTCGCGGAGCATATCCAGTCCGTTGTCTTTAGCTACAGTTCCTGCTGACAGTGTCCGGAGAACATCGGAAGAGATTACGCTGCCCTGGCTGTGAGCTACGATCACAATTCTGGAGTAGCCCTGCTCCGGGTTTAGAGGGTCGCGCCATTCGGTGATGTATTGAAGCAGCGATGCATAGCGGTTGAGAATCTGCGCCCGTGCTGTGCGGTTTTTCGGGAAAGGATGAAGATAGGTAACGACATCCAGTGCCACGTCCAGCCCTCCTCTCAAACCGGCAACAAACGGGTCGGCAATTCTGGCAAAAAAGAGATAACCCAATCCGATCGCGAGAATTGCGAAGCCGAGAGCACTGGTAAGGGGGCCGCTGTTGAGAAATACAACCATCTCGGTAAGCAGGCTGGCGAATATGGAAAGATCCAGTGTCGGACCGGGCTGACGGACTGTAGTCGTGGGTGGCACCACTACAGCGGGAGCCGGGACGCTCGCTGCCGAACCATCCACCTCTGTATCCGGAGCGGGGGGAGGTGTCGGTGCCGGACGCGGGGAACGGTCTGTTCGCCTTCTGTAGTCATCTCTCCACTCGGGACTTTTTTGGCGCTGCTCCCAGAATTCTTCGACAGAGCGGCGGACACGTTCGCGCTTGGAATCATAGTCACGCTGAAAAATCGTAGTTCCTTCCGGTTCTGCTACCTCTCTTGTCGAAGGCCGGCGGAATCTTCTCTCGGCAGATGGCGCGTATCGCGAGGAGGACGCTGCTACCTCTGTGAAGTCCTCTTCAGATGCTCTCAGGCCCAGAAACATATCGACCAACACCATATGGGGCGGATCATTGGCCCCCTGGTCCGGCGAATTGCGGATCGCCGATGCCCGCATCCCGCGGAAGGCAAACAATGCCTGCGTAGCCAATAGGCATACCACAAGAGCCACCTGGCCAAACCAGATCCACCGGTAACCCTGAGTGAGATTTTTCCCCAGCGAAACCGACAGTCTCTCCCACTTTTTTCGGCCCGGATTGACCGGGTGATGTTTCTCTGTCCAGATCGCCGGAGTTACGATCCAGAGCGAGTAGCCGAGAACAAGAATGATAAGTAGAAAGATCACCTCGAGAAAGGGCACGGTCATCGAGGCGGAAGCGAATTTTGCGTAGTTCGAGAACACCGCTTTCCGTCCGGTGTTGTTTTCGCTCCATTCTTCAAAGTTCGGAACCCCCGACCAGATTCCGACAACCGGCTCGACAAATTGGTGAAGTGATTCTTCAATTGCCATCAGCGCGGCAGGTGCATCGTCGGAACGTCCCGGAATTGGTTTTACACCGTCCAGGCCGCCAATCTTCGACGGAACCAGAGTGAGCTGAAAAAACGCGGCGTTCAGGAAACTGACAAGCAATACGGGAAGAGTGATCGAAAGGATCCCGGAGCGGAGGCGGGAACGGCGGCGCAGGATGGCTTCTTTGTTGGGTTTCCTGCGGAACCAGAGCGTAAACAGCTCGAACATGGCAAGAATCAGAAACAAGTTACAGGCGCTGGCGAGGATGATCCAGGCGAAGGGAAGAAGAGCTGACCCGAAGCGCAGAGCCTGAAGCGGCCCGGAAATAAGCAGAGGCCAGTCCGTCTTGTGACACAGCCCGAAAATGAGTCCCATCGTGAAGAACACCATAAGAATCCGCCCGACGGCACGGGTTCCGGGAAACACTTTGTTCAAAGCGGGCAGAATTAATGAGTTAAGCATAAGGCACATGCCCAGCCATAACATGACGGTGAGGCCGGCTTCCGACCACCAGCTTCCGGATTGCTGGTGAAGAAACGCGAGCATGATGTTGCCGACCAGAAAACAGGCCACCACGATCAAAACGTAAAACGGCGGCCACGGAATGGCCCGCCAGAACCGTGACGCGATTGCCATAAGCCCCCCGCCAACGAGCAGGATTACCGACACCGTAAAAAGACCTTTGTACCCGCCGAGTCCTTTCAGAATTCCGGCGGCCCATCCGCTCTCCAGCACTGGTAGCCCCGTCAGCATCAACATGAGAATCATGAGCAGGTAAATCACCGGCATGAACCTGGTTAGAATCAGCGTGGTAATGGAGTGGAGCAGCAGCATGAGACCGCGCAGAGAGGTAAAAGAACTCATTCTCCCCACATCATCGCCAAACGAAGCCCACTTTCCGATGACCTGTTTTCCGAGCCACGAGGTTTCGAAAAGAAGTCGATAGATCGCGGCAAAAAGATTAAAAATGCCGATCTGGAGTTTGCTGACGTCCGCCCAGTGCATTTCATAGACGTGGACTTTCCGGTCGATTTCCGGCTCGTCACTGCCCGGATTTCGTTTGACCCGCTCCCCCTCAATCCTCAGGGATTCGTAGATTTCCTTACCGTTTTTGGGCTGGTAATCTTCGAGGTGTTTGCCGAGCTGGTAATGCCACGCATCATCATCGTTTACACTGGAAATATCGATCGGGTTCACCGCGACCCGGATCTTTTCCTCCCGGAAACCTTCGTATCCTTCATGGCCCTCTTTGCCGTCGGCGGCGTTGACCTGGTCGTAGTGAAGCAGCAGATCGACAGCTTTCTCGGCTGTTTCATCTTTTTTCTGATCGGCTACTCCGTGTACCGCAATGACAGCTACGGGACCCTTGGTTGATTCAGCGGAATTTTCTTTCATGTTGCGTGTTTTGGGGAGTCAACGGGGAGCCGGGAAACGTGATTGGTTCTTATAGTAAAAGCAAATAGTTAACTCACGATTCAAATCAGTGTGGACCCTTGTTGACAGTATGGAGATAAGGCTTTCCGGAATCAATGAATTTCCACTTCGGCAAAAACAGGGTTGTGGTCGGAAGCGACCTTTTCGTCTACGACATAATGAGTTGTGACTTTTACCGGGTCTGACAGACGATGCAGAATAAAATCGATGCGGTTTTTCGGCGCTTTCGAAGGGGATGAAGGAACGGGATCGTCCTCTACCGCAAAGTGCCATTTTTTTTGCAATTCCACTATGGGCGGCGATCCCGGTACGGCGTTCAGATCACCCGCGAGAATCGTCGGCAGTTTTGCGGCTTCCGGGCCCATCGTATCATTGGCGGGGTCATCGGCAGCGAAGTGGTCGTTGATCGCTTTTGCCTCGGCGAAGCGGTCCTCTTCAAAGGAGGCATGTTGAAAGTGGGTGCTGATAAAGCGGAGGCGTTTTCCGTTCGCTGCTTCAACAATCGCGGCCACGGCTGCTCTGGGGTAGGTCGCCGCGGTGGGCGTCGCTTCGGTGTAGGGGAGGGGCTGGATGTGAACATCGTGGAACGGCAATTTACTGAGAATGCCGTTGCCATAGAGTCCGCCCTGATAATGCTGGGTGGGCCCGAACCGGCCTGCCATTCCGGTTTCCTCCGCCAGCATACGCAGCTCGTGGATTCGCCCGGAGCGGGCGACGTGAACATCGATTTCCTGAAGGGCAACGAGGTCAGGATTCAGCTGTTTAATCACTGCGGCGATTCGCGGGATATCGGATTTGCCGTCATTTCCCTGACCGTAGTGAATGTTGTAGCAAAGAATCCGCAGAGATACCGACGCGTCCCGGTTTTGGGCCCGGGCGTTTGTGTTTGCCAAAGCGGCCGCTCCGAAAGCGGCGATCCCGCCGAAACTCCGGCGGCTGAACAGGTTCCGATTTTGTTTCGATGGTTTCATCAGCTGCAGGGTGGAGGATTTTTCCCGGTTGATCCAGTTTTTGTCTGCCGCGATTGTGACAGAAAAGCGATACATCGTTCCGGGTTGGGCGCAGACTCTGGCCTGTTTTATGCTACTCTCCGATCACAGGGCGGCAGAAGTCTCCGCCGTGAACATTATGCCAGAATACTTTCGCCATACAAAAATCATCGCTACTCTCGGACCCGCGACCGAGTCGAAAGAGATGCTTGCCAGTCTGATCACTTCCGGGGTGGATATCCTGCGGCTCAACATGGCTCATGCTTCCCACAAATGGGTCGAGGATGCCATGTGGTACGTTCGCGAAGCATCCAACGAAGTGGATCGCCATGTGGCTGTGATGATGGATGTAAAGGGACCCGAGATTCGCACCGGGGTGGTGGACGAGCCCATCCAACTCGAAGCCGGGGACCGGTTTGATTTCTACACTGGTAAGGAAGATCCCGGCAGTGAGGTAAAATCAGTTTCAGTAAATTATCCAGGCATTGCCGACGATCTGGAAGTAGGTGCTACCGTGCTTGTCGACAGCGGTTTGATCCAGATGAAGGTGCTTTCGATCAGCCCCGGTCGGATTCATTGCGAAGTGGTTACTCCGGGAATGCTGGGCTCACGCCGCCACATCAATTTACCCGGATGCCACATCAAGCTGCCTGCTTTGACGGAGAAAGACAAAGACGATCTGCGGGCCGGCGTCGGAGCCGGGATCGATTTTGTCGCGCTTTCTTTTGTTCGCGAAGCGGAGGATATCCTCACACTGCGTAAATTTCTCGATGAGTTGGGTTCAAAAGCCCGCATTATCGCCAAAATCGAAGACCAGGCGGGAGTCAGGAATCAGAAAGCCATCATAGAGGCGTCCGACGGGATCATGGTGGCACGCGGCGACCTCGGCATCGAGATTGATTACCACAAGCTGCCTCTCGTTCAGTCCGATTTGGTCAATAATTGCCAGGCTCTCGGCAAACCGGTGATCATCGCAACCCATCTGTTGGAATCCATGATCGATGCCCCGGTGCCGACCCGCGCCGAGATATCCGATATTTCCAATGCTGTTCGCGAGCGCGCCGATGCCGTGATGCTGTCCGGCGAAACGACCACCGGGTCCTATCCTCTGGAATCGGTTCAGGTGATGAAAAATGTTATCGAAAGCATCGAGCCTACGGTTGGTAACGGTTTGAATTCCACTCTCAAACTTCACGCTCCGAAAGTGAAAATGCTTCGTTCGGCTGCGTTTTTGGCCAAAGATTTGGAAAACTCAGGGATCGTCGTATTTACCCGCAGTGGTTTGCTCGCCTACAAGCTGGGTGCTCTTCGGGCCTCCGGCGTTCCCATTTTTGCGTTCACCGACATTGAGTCCGTTTTCCGGCAGTTGCTTCTACCTTGGGGAGTTGAACCGTTTTTGATGGAGTTTTCCGATGTAGACCCGGAAAAGACCATCTGTGATGCTCTCGATTTTCTGAAGCGAAAAAACTGGAAACCTGCCGGAACCTGGCTGGTAGTCATCACCAATGTCCTCGCCGGCGATAAAATCGTCGATACATTGCAGCTTCGGCAGATCGACTGATTGTCTACTCGAGGGAAGAGTGTTTATGGCGACTTTGGAGCCGCTTCGGGATTTTTCTACAACCTTGTAAATATTTCTCCCACGGTGTG
>JARGOZ010000171.1 GCA_029213025.1 Verrucomicrobiales bacterium | reverse complement strand
GGATCAGTTGCCCAATCCGCTCATCCACCGCCGTCAGGAAATCCGCAATCTTCCGCTGCTCGCTGAGGGAGGGGACATTCAATTCAACTGACGCAATGTCGGATTGTCCAATGGTAGTCATTGTTCCTGTTTTCCCGCGAACTACCAACTGTTTTCGGATTTGGCTGCTACGAAAATATTGAGCCAGATATTCAGAACTAAATTTAGTTAGATTAGGAGTTATCTTCATCAAATGCCCATCGAAAGTCACGTTGTTTTCATGGCTTAAAAACACATTGCTCCAAGCAATTCCAGCTGGAACAAGAGACGAGCGAGTGAAGAAGATATCACCAAATTTAACCTGGTTTCGTTCGAATTCTTTTTGTTCGAGATGCAAATAAGTAAGTGCAGCCACGTTGATTTGATCAGTGCCAAACATATCGAGTACATTCACTAACCTGTATGCACCCTTTCTTTTAGAAGGGTCATTAAAGACTCCGTTAGTGATCCCTCCATTACAAACGTCAAGTAACTTTAGTTTCGTATGCCTTTCTTTAAATTCCGGGAACCGTATATTTATTTCCGTTCGTGGTCCAGTAGTAGCTTTCATCAGACTTCGGATCCCTCTCTCTTCTCCAACCGGGCCTTCGAAATCTCTATCGCTGCATGCAACTTCTCCCGGAGCAACTTCCTATCCGGCAAGCCGGTGATGTATTCCGCTACATGAATTCCTGAATCATCGAGTTCCAGCAGTTCGATTTGTTCCTCTTTTTTACCAGCGCAGAGAATGAGTCCGAGCGGTGCTTCTTCGCCCGGCTGTTGCTCGTGTTTTGCCAGCCAGCGGAGGTAGAGTTCCATCTGGCCTTTGTATTCGGCCTGAAAATCGCCGAGCTTCAAATCCACTGCTATGAGCCGCTTTAGTCGGCGATGATAAAAGAGCAGATCAAGATGGAAGTCATCGAAATCGATCTGGATGCGGAATTGACGGGCTTGAAAGGTGAAGCCATCTCCCAACTCGAGAAGAAACGTCTCCAGCTCGCGCAAAATCGCGTCCTCCAAATCCTTTTCCAGATAGCGATCACGCAAACCGAGAAAGTCGAGGATGTAGGGATCGCGAAAGACCAGATCGGGCGCGAGCTGATCTTCCTCGCGAAGCGCGGCGAGTTCGGCTTTAGCCAGTTCCTCCGGCTTTTTCGATATGGCGGTTCGCTCGAAGAGCATGGAGCGAATCCGGTCGCGGACGGTGCGGACACTCCAGCGTTCGAGGCGGCACATTTCGGCGTAGAACTCCCGCTGGAGATCGTCTTTCAGCGGGATAATCTCTTTGAAATGCGACCACCCCAATTGTCGCGACAGTGTAGCCACAATTTCACCCTCCGGGAAAGTTTCAGCAAATTTGACCATTCGAGCCAGGGAGGAACGCTCAAAACCTCGCCCAAATTCTGTCGTTAATTCGTGCGACAGTGTAGCCACAATCTCTTTTCCGTATTCGGCACGTTTGTTTTCAAGGACTTCAGATTGAATTCGTTTTCCAATTCTCCAATACAGAATCGTTAAACCGGCATTGACGACCTGAGACACCGTTTCGCGACTGGATTCAATCATCGAACGGACATCAGCGACAATGCCATCGGGCGTGTGAATAACGGATATTTCGTCCTTCTCGCTCATACTTTGAAAGGCGGCTGGATTCCCAGTTCGTTACAGAAACCGGCGATCACTTTGTCGTTTTTCGCCATTTCTTTTTCCAGCTCCACCAGCTCTTTTGATACCGCCGCGAGATCGACGGGTTCCTCTTCCTCGAAAGTATCGACATACCTCGGAATATTCAGGTTGTAGTCATTTTCCTCTACTTCTTTCAGGTTGGCGACATAACTGAACTTATCGATCGTTTCCCGGTTTCGGTAGGTAGTAATAATGCGATCGATATCTTCCCCGCGAATTTGATTTTTGTTCCCCGCTTTCTCGAAGTGCTGGCTGGCATCGATAAAGAGAATGTTGTCGGCATTTTCACGTTGTTTTTTGAAAACCAACACGCAGGTCGGAATTCCCGCTCCGAAAAAGATATTGGCGGGGAGACCGATCACAGCGTCGAGCCAATTGGCCTCCTCGACGAGGTAGCGGCGAATCACACCCTCGGCTGCGCCGCGGAACAAAACACCGTGCGGCAAAACGACGGCAAGGGTTCCATCCTGATCGAGATGATGGACCATGTGCTGCACAAAGGCGAAGTCCGCCTTGGTGCGCGGTGCCAGTTTGCCGTAGGCGGAAAACCGTTCGTCGTTTTGATGAATCGCATTGGCGGACCAGTTTGCCGAAAACGGTGGATTGGCGACGATGGCTTCGAAGCGCAGGTCGGCGTGATCGGGAGCGGGATTTTCAAGGGTGTCTTCGTTTTGCAGGTTGAAACGCTTGTAGTGGACGCCGTGGAGAATCATGTTCATCCGCGCGAGGTTGTAGGTGGTCGGGTTCATCTCCTGCCCGTAAAAACCGCCGACTTCCTCGACCTCTTTCGCGACTCGCAGCAGTAGCGAACCGGACCCGCAGGTGGGGTCGTAGGCATTGCGCAGGCTGGTTTTTCCGGTGGTGACGATGCGGGCGAGAATGGTGCTGACTTCCTGCGGGGTATAGAATTCCCCGGCGGTTTTCCCGGCGCCGCTCGCGAATTTCCCGATAAGATATTCGTAGGCATCACCAAGCACATCGGCCTCGGTATCATCGAGTCGGAAATCGATCTGATCGAGGTGGACCATGACCCGGGTAATCAGCTCATTTTTGGCGTTTTCGCCTTTCCCCAGCTTGGAGGAGGTTAGATCGAGGTCTTCAAAAAGACCTTCGAAATCCTCCTCGCTGTCGTGGCCCATGGTGCTGGCCTCGATGTGTTTGAGGATGGCGGTGAGTTCTTCGAGGATGAAGTTGTCTTCTTTGCGCCCGCCTTTTTCAGCGACCTTATGGAACAGCTCGGAGGGCTTGAGGAAATAACCGAGTCGCTCGATAGCTTCCTCCTCGATGGCGGCGAGCATTTCTTTGCCGTCGGCAGTGGATTCGTTGATCTCATCGAATTTGACGCCGTCATTTCTCAGGATCTCATCGGCGAACAGATGCATCCGCTCGGAGAGGTATTTGTAGAAGATAAAACCGAGTATGTAGTCGCGGAACTCGTCGGCCCCCATTTTACCCCGCAGGGTATCGGCGATATTCCAGAGTCTGGCTTGCAGTTGTTTACGGTGATCTTCGGACATGGGTAGTTGCTCAAATGAAACAAGGCACTCGCCGGTAACGGCTGATGAATGCGGGATTTCATGATAGCGCGGCGGGAAATTTTGGCAATGTTAAGGTTCAGGCGAAATTAACGGGATTTTACCGCACTTTGGATGGGTGGTTAGAATGCGGTGGGAAAAATACCTGTGCCGTGAATAATTGCTTGTCAGCGGGTAGAGATGTTCGCAGACTGATCCTATGCTGGATGTTTGGCAGAATCTAACCGGGGCTCAGGCACACTTGCTTTCGACTGTAATCGTCGTTACCGCAGGGGCTTTCAGTATCCTGATTTTTCGGGGTAAAGTGCGGGATTTAAAGTCGGCTCTCGAAGAATCGAGGAAGGTAATCGATCAATACAATTGTGAAGTGAAAGAGAAATTGGAAGCACTGGATGAGCAATTTGCCATAACCATGGAAGGTCTTGGTTCGTTGCGCAGTGAGGTAGGGAATTTGCAGGATTTCCAACATGGTGGTGATACTTCAAATGAAGAATTGAGGGAGGAACTCAAGAAACACTGGTATCCCATCTATCATCATCTGGAGGAAATAGCTGCGGACCCTAATCTGCACTGGAAAACGAGAGCGAAGTATTCACGGATTTCACGATATACCAGTCGCCCTCTTGTTGAGGCGATGATCCAGGATAAGCATCTCGTGAACCGGGCTAATGAATATAAGGAGGCAGCGGATTTGTGGGCCAAACATCGAAACGGAAGAGCTGAACTGAGGCCGGAGGATGTTCAGCAAATGCGCGACTACGCGTTGAAGTTGGTGCCGAAATATCAGCCTGATTCCTGAAATGGTTTCGATTACCGGGAGGCAATTGTAGGCTACAAGGATGAAAATCTATCGATCTAACAGGGTACAGTCCCGGATTGTACCCTGTTAGGTCATCATTTACCGGCGGTACTTCACTTCGCCGCCGACGATGGTCATTTCGACTTCGAAATCTTCGTTTAGCAGGACTACGTCGCCGAGCATGCCTGGCTCGATCCGTCCGCGGTCGTGCAGCCCGAGTGACTGTGCCTGATTTGCCGATGTGGCTGAAACGACCTGGTTGAGGGGGAGACCTGTGATCTCTGCCACGTTTTTCAGGCCGAGTTGGTATTGCAGGGTGGAACCGGCGAGGTTGCCTTTGGGAAGCCGGGCGGCTCCGTCTTTCACGATGATGATTCCGTCGCCCTGTGGATACTCACCATCGGCAAGATGGGAGGCACCGATGGAGTCGGTGATGAGCATGATTTTGTCGAGCGGATGCAGCTTGAAGACCAGCTCAATCATATCGGCACAGAGATGGATTTTGTCGCAGATCATTTCGAGCTTCACATCGGTATCAAGCAGACCGGCTCCGACGAGGCCGATGTCGCGATGGTGAAGCTTCGACATCTGGTTGCAAAAGTGGGTCATATGGCTGAGCCCGGCACGGCGGGCCTTCCGGAAATCCTCCATGGTCGCGGCGCTGTGGGCGGCCGAAGTGATGATACCCATTTTTGACATGGCGGAGACAAACTCAGTACCGCCTTCGAGCTCGACGGCGAGGGAAACAATCGCTACCGGGCAGATTTGGTGAATTTTTTCGATCTCGGCAATGTCCGGGAGTCGCATCAAATCCGGATTTTGGGCACCTGCCTGGTCTGTGTTCAGGTAGGGTCCTTCGATATGAAGAGCGGGGGTGCGCGCGAACGGTTGATCTTTCCGGTAGGCGGCTGCCGCCCGGGCCATCTGTTCGAGAAGCTCGGCGGAGGATGTCCAGGTTGTGGGCAGAAATGTGGTGACGCCTTCCTTCAGCTTTGCCTCGGCGATAGTGTGGACGGCGTCGTCCGTGACATTGGCGAGGTCTTTGCCGTTGGCGCCGTGGGTGTGTATGTCGATGAAGCCGGGGAGCGCGTAGAGGCGATTTCCGCCGTCTACAATCGTATCCCCGCCGGGGTGTTCATCAGAGACGCCGAAGATGTTTCCGGCGTCGTCAATTGCAATAGAAACCGACCGGATTTCCTCGTCCGGTGTGACGAGTTGTACTCCGGTGATGGTTCTGTTACTCATCGGCCTTTTCTTCTTCCGGGGTGGCAGGCTCGTCCCCCTCGTTCTCCACAGCAGCAGCTTTTTCCGCAGCGGGAGCGGGAGCAGCGTCCTTCGGTTTGGCGGCAGCGGCTTCCGGCTTGGGAGGGTCGATTTCGGTTGGAGCAACGAGGTCGAGTTGAGCGATTCTTCTTTCCGCGGTGGAGAAAAACGGGTTTCCTGGGTGGATGGTATAGGATTCCTCGTAGTTCTGCCGGGCTTTATCGATGTTGCCTTCGGCGAGTTCCAAATCACCGATCCGGATTCTGGTAATCGGACTGAATTCACCGTCGGGCTGAAGTTTCAGCACTTCCTCGTAATTTTCACGGGCTTTCGCCAGATCGCCGGTTTTGTGATAGATGTTGGCGAGCATGAAGTAGGCCTGGGCGTGACGCGGGTGCCCGGCAAACTGCGTGGCCATCTCCGTAAGTGTCGCGATCGCATCCAGAGGCTTGCCCTGATCGATCTGAATATCCGCTTTGGAGAGAAGGGCATTGCCGGCGGAAACGGAGCCGGAATATTCTTTCACTACTTTATCGAGTTCATCGATGCTGCGGGAAGCGGCTGCGGTGGTAAACATCTGCCCGGCTTTAAGATGGCGCTGGGCTCCCATTTGTTTTCCGACGAGAAACAGGCCCAGCAGAACGAAAAAAGCGATCGCGGAACTGATCACAATCACGCGGTTTTTTTCAATGCTGTCGACGATTCCCGAAGCATGGCTTTCGGATACGGCATCCAACTTCTCTTTCGATTTGTCGGTATCAAGTTTTGATTCGGGCTTTTTTGCCATGGTAATCAATAGGTTGCGGTAAAAATAAAAGGCCGCCGGCCACATCATGCAGCGGGCGGCGGGTAAAGTAATCAAGTTTTTCGATTTGTCAGCTTCCAACCTGCGCCCTCGCTTCATCAGCGAGTGGCGTAGACAGGTAGCGTTCGCCGGTTGAACAACCGATTGTGACGATAGTTTTGCCCTTATTTTCGGGACGATTGGCCAATTCAATGGCTGCACAAACATTGGCTCCTGTGGAAATTCCGACGAGGATGCCCTCTTCTTTCGCAATACGACGGGCCATAGCAAAGGCATCGTCATTGCTCACTTTGAGACATTCGGTGATCTGATCTTCGCCGGAATCGGATTTCAAATGAAGATTGTCCGGGACAAAACCGGCACCGGTTCCCTGGATTTTATGTGGTCCGGGAGTGAGTTCCTCGCCGGCGAGTGTCTGCGAGATAACCGGTGAATCAGCCGGCTCGGCAGTGACAACCTGAATGGCCGGATTTTTCTTTTTCAAAGCTTCGACACATCCGGTGGCAGTACCGCCGGTTCCGACAGCTGAAACAACGAAATCGACCTTGCCGCCGGTATCTTCCCAGATTTCCTCGGCCGTGGTGTTGCGGTGGACTTCGGGGTTGGCCGGGTTGGAGAATTGTTGGGGAATATAGGCATTGGGAGTGGTTGCCGCGAGTTCCTCGGCTTTGGAGATCGCGCCTTTCATGCCTTTGGCACCTTCGGTGAGGACCAGCTCCGCGCCGAGCAGGGCGAGCAGAGTACGGCGTTCCTTACTCATTGTTTCGGGCATTGTGAGGATGCAGCGGTAGCCTTTCGCGGCGCATACAAATGCGAGGGCGATACCGGTATTTCCACTCGTCGGTTCGATGATCACCGTGTCTTTGGTGATTTGACCGGAAGCTTCGCCGGCTTCAATCATCGCCCGGCCAATCCTGTCTTTTACTGAACCCAGCGGGTTAAAGAATTCGCATTTCAAAGCGATTGTCGCCTCTGCGCCGTCTGTTACGCGGTTGAGCTTTACCAGAGGAGTATTTCCGATGGTATCGAGAATTGAATCGTAGATTTTTCCGTGAGCCATTTTTTTCGTAGTGGTTAATATTTTCTATTGATCGGTATACCCGAAACAGGGGGGCGTGCAATCCAATAATCCCGTCGTGAGGCGGTTTCAGCAAAAAAAGCTTACTTTGGGACTTGCGCATTTCAAATTGACCTATAGCAATACCGAAACAACAAGCTGGAACTTATCGTAAAGTCCGCACTTCACCATAACACTCATCATGTCCGACCTTATTGAAAAAGAGGAAGTCGAAAAGCTGCTGAAGAAGATTCCTGAGTGGGATCACGAGGGCAAAGAAATCTTCAGAGTGCTTGAGTTCGACGAATTTATGGACGGTATCGACTTCGTTGACGGCGTCGCGGAAATCGCGGAGGAAGCCGATCATCATCCCGATATCGATATCCGTTACTGCACCATTACTGTCCGCCTGACCTCGCACGAACAGGGCGGTTTGACCGAAGCTGATTTCGATCTCGCGAAGAGGATCGATACCCTTGTGGACTAGTCGGTTTTCCGACCGGTCTTTGCGCTCCGGGAATCACTGTACGAATGATTTGGCTTATACCTTGTTCGGGGTATTGCCGAAAAAATCATTCGCAGCCAGTATTTCCCTATGAGAGCCGCTTTTTTGTTTGTTTTTCTCTGCAGTCAGGCTGTTGCAGCTGAACCGGCCTGGGAGTCGGTTCGCCTTTCGACAGATTTCTTTGCAGAAGGGGCCGCCGCCGGAGATATCAACGGGGACGGCGTAGTGGACTTGGTTTACGGGCCGCACTGGTGGGCCGGACCTGAGTTCAAAAAGCAATATCGCTTTGCCGAAAGTCCGGTGCAGCCGTTCGTCGCTGATCAGGGCTACTCCGACAACTTTTTCTCCTACGTGGTCGATGCTTCCGGGGACGGGAAAAATGATATTCTCGTCTATGGGTTTCCCGGCAAAGAAGCCCGTCTCTACGTTAATCCTGGTACAGATAAACCGGAGCAAAACTGGACCATGCACATCGTCGCTCCGGAGATAAGCAACGAGTCTCCCGCCTTTGTCGATCTCATTCCCGGCGGCCTGCCGGAGATCGTGTGCACTCATGACACGGGGTATGGATTTTATCAGGCGGGGGCGGACGGGACCCAACCGTGGACGTGGCGGGCCATTTCAAAAAAGGGGGAAGCGGGAGGAAGATTCGAGCACGGGCTCGGAGTAGGGGATGTCAACGGCGATGGGCATCTCGATATCGTGCAGCGAATGTTCTGGTACGAGAATCCGGGAACTACCGGGGGCGACTCTACATGGGCGAAACACCGTTGGTCGCTGCCTGCCCAACCCGGCGGGGCGCAGATTCTGGTAGATGATGTGGATGGTGACGGGGACAGCGATTTGATTACTTCGCTGAAAGCGCATGGTTACGGATTCGCCTGGTTCGAGCAATACGAGCCGGGTAAGTTTCAACCACACAACATCATGGGGGAAACCTCTCAGGATAATCCGTATGGAATCTGTTTTTCCCAGCTGCACGCACTGGCGCTGGCTGATATAGATGGGGACGGCAGAAATGATGTAGTAACCGGGAAGCGATATCTCGCGCACCAGGGAAAAGATCCCGGCGGGTTGGGCGCTCCGGTTCTGTTTTGGTTTCGAAATGTGAAGTCGGGCGAAGGGATCGAGTTTGTGCCGCATTTTATCGATGATGATTCGGGTGTAGGAGTAGAGGTAAATGTGACCGATTTAAACGGGGATCAACGCCCCGACATCATTAGCGGTAACAAAAAGGGGCTCGCGATTCACAGGCAGAAAGGTGATGTGCTGTCCACAGCAGCGGAAAAATGGCAGGTAGCCAGTGGGCGACCTCAGGATGGCTACGGAAGCAATCTCACGGCCGGGGAAGCTCTGAAACGAATGGAGGCGCCTCCCGGGTTTTCGGTAGATTTGATCGCTGCAGAGCCTGACATCACTCAACCCATCGCGATGACATTTGATGCGCGGGGGCGAATCTGGGTAATCGAAGGGCATACCTATCCCGTTCGTGCTCCGGAAGGGGAGGGAAAAGACCGGATTGTGATTTTCGAAGATACCAACGGAGACGGAAATTTCGATTCACGGAAAGTTTTTCTGGAGGGGATCAATCTCGCCAGTGGTATAGAAACCGGATTCGGAGGAGTCTATGTAGGAGCGGCACCCAACCTGCTTTTTATACCGGATAAAAACGGTGATGACATACCCGACGGAGAACCGGAAATCCTGCTCGACGGTTGGGGCTACCAGGATACACATGAAACGCTCAATGCCTTTACCTGGGGTCCGGACGGCTGGCTCTACGGTTGTCACGGAGTTTTTACTCACTCCAAAGTAGGGAAACCCGGTACGCCGGAGGAAGAGCGGGTCAAGCTAAATGCCGGGGTGTGGCGACTGCATCCTGTATCAAAGGAATTTCAGGTTTTCGCTCACGGCACGAGCAATCCCTGGGGTGTGGATTTTAATCAGTATGGAGACTTCTTCGTCAGCGCTTGTGTGATTCCCCATTTCTTTCACCTGACGCGGGGCGGTCTGTATCGTCGCCAGGCCGGGCAGCATTTCAATACCTGGGCTTTTGATGATATTAAAACGATAGCCGACCACGCTCACTACGCCGGCAGTATCAGAGATCATGCCTATTGGGGCGCTAACCGAACGGAGAAACCTCCGGCACCCGCCGATACCTCGGCACTCGGCGGGGGGCACGCCCATTGTGGGCTGGCTATATATGATGCTGAGGAATTCCCTTCACAATATCGGGGCACGGCGTTCTTCCATAATTTGCACGGCCATCGAATTGTCCGTGAGAATCTGGACAAAAACGGATCGGGTTACATCGCCCGTCATCGTCCCGATTTTGTTCTGGCCAACAATCACGACTTTATTGGCGTGGGATTGATGCAGGGACCGGATGGTGCTCTTTATTTTTCCGATTGGGTTGATCCGCAGACCTGTCACCATCGCGACGTAGAGATATGGAACCGATCCAATGGGAGGATCTTCCGGGTTCGTTATGGCAAGACGAAATCCACCCGAATGAATCTACCGACCGAAAGCGATTTGGATGTGGTAGAGAAATTGAAAAGTGGAAACTCCTTTGTCGCAAGACAGGCTCAGCGGATTCTGCAGGAACGGGCCGCGCTGGGAACGCTGGATAAAAAAGCCGTCGCAGCCGCTTTGGATCAGTTCGAATCCGACATTGCTTTGCGCCTGAGATCGATTTGGACTCGCTATGTCACCGGTATGCTTTCTGCGGAAATGATTATGTCTCTGCTGGAAGATGAAAATGAATATATCAGAGGTTGGGGCGTTCAGTTGGCGGATACTCAGCAAACCGTGATTGCAAAAATGGAAGTCATGGCAAAAGATGATCCTTCCCTCAGAGTGCGGCGGCATCTCGCATCGAAGCTGCAGGAAATTCCTATCGAGTCCCGCTGGACGATAGCCGGACATCTCATTAGTCATAATCGAAGTGGGCATGATGCCAATATTCCATTGCTTTGCTGGTATGGCATTGAACCTCTCGTTGAGTTGGATTCCGCGCGCGCATTCGATCTGGCCCGAAACACCAAATGGCCACAGCTGAAAGAATATATATCGCGTCGTAGCGTCGTTAACCCGGAAGGACGTGAAGCCATGCTTCTATCGCTTTCCACTACTAACAATGCGAATGACTATTCCCGTATGGCAGGTGATCTTCTTGCTGCTTTGTCAAAGATGCCTCCGGTGGATCCGGCGGAAAACTGGGACGCGGCAAAAAAACGCGGCATCGCTCTCGCTGCGAAAATGCCTACTTTAAAAATTACCGTCAGTAAACTGGGGGGTCGATTTGGCGATGCTGAAGAATTTCCCCGGTGGCGAAAGGTGGCTCGCGATCAAAAACGCTCCGCCAAAGATCGCAACGAAGCGGTTGGCCTTTTGGCCGCAGGTAAAGACCCGGAGCTGGGCGATCTGGCGAGAGAATTGTTACAAAGCGGCGGAGTCCGTGCTTCGGCGATCGCAGCCCTGCGCAATCATCCCGGTGAGGAGACGGCCAATGCTGTAGTAAACGTGTTGGAAAAATTTCCGTTAGGTCTGCGCAATCAGTCGATCAATCTCCTCGCGAGTCGACCGGAAATGGCGCTGGTTTTGCTGGAAGCCGTGGATACAGACACGCTGCCTGCCTCGCTGGTATCTCCGGTGTTGTTGGATCAGTTTGAGCGCTTCGGTAATGAGAGGATCGATGCTTTGGTCAGCAAAAACTGGACCCGGGGTAGCGGTGCGATCGATCCGGCTCAACTGCAAGATAAAATCGCAGAATGGAAGAAGAAGCTCAGCCCTAAAGTCATGGCAAAAGCGAACGCCTCCAGAGGGCGCGCGGCTTATATGACGACATGCGGGACCTGTCATAAACTTTTCGGTAAGGGAATCGCCCTCGGCCCCGATCTCACCGGATCAAACCGGGCGGATCACGGCTACCTGCTCGAAAACGTCCTCGCTCCGGGTGTAGTAGTGGGAAAGGACTATATGTTGCACGTTTTCGAGATGAAAGACGGCTCAACTCTGAGCGGTATGATTCGTAAGGAAACTCCGGATTTCTATACCTTATCAATGCCGGGTGGTGTCAGTATCGATGTAGACAAATCGGAAGTGGATAAACACTCAGAGCTGGCGCAGTCACTTATGCCTCCTGGCTTGTTCGATGCTATGCCGATGGAACAGGTGGCGGATCTGGTAAAATATCTGGGCAGCCCTAATCAGGTGCCGTTACCGGGGGAGAAAGTCAGCCAGTCGAGTGTTCCGCCTCCGGCGCCAGGAGTGATACGGATTGAAGGCGAGTCACTTCTCGCCAATCATAAACCCGACAAAGGCAAAATCGTCAGTCAAACGATGACCCATTTTGGACCCGGCTGGTCGGGGAACCAACATCTTTGGTGGACCGGCGGCAAACCGGGGGATGTGTTGACACTGAAATTGCCGAAACTCAAACCGGGAACCAAAAATCTCGATCTCTTTCTGACTACAGCCAAAGACTACGCGAAGGTAAAAGTTGCGATTAACGGGCAACTTCGTGAGGTAGATCTCTACACCCCTGATGTAACTACCGCAGAGCCGCTCAGGTTTACCAATGTAAATATCAGTCCGGGTGAACCTCTGCAAATCGATATACACATTACCGGAAGCAATGAAAACGCCCTTCCACGATATATGGTTGGTATTGACCGGATCGAAGTAAAATAGGTGACCTAACAGGGTACAGTCACGGATTGTACCCTGTTGAATGGCGTTTTATTTACCCGCGGATTTCGTTCAGTTTTGCGGTGAGTTCTTTTACCTTTTCCGGGTGCTTCTGATAAAGATTTGTCGTTTCGCCGATGTCTTCGCGGAGATTGTAGAGTTGCACCGGAGGCAGGTCGGCGGTGGCCTTCCGATCGCGTTTGGAAAAGCCACCGGATTCGGGGCCGGTGATCAGTTTCCAGTCGCCCGAGCGGATCATGAAATGTTTGCGCCCCGCCTGAAGCACTACGGGGCTGCGGGGATCAGCGGTCTCTCCTTTGAGTACGGGGAGAAAGCTTTCGCTGTCCGGTGCCTGGCCCTGCTGGATTTCGGTGCCGGTCAGTTCGGCCAGGGTCGCGAAAACATCGGTGAATGAAACGAGGTGATCAGTCTCAGTACCCGCTTCGACAACGCCGGGCCACTTCACGATAAAGGGCATTCGATGGCCGCCTTCCCACGCACCGCCTTTCATGCCGCGTAATCCGCCCAGGCTGTCGTGGCCGAATTTTTCCGTATCTTGCGGATACCAAACCGGGCCGTTATCCGAAGAAAAAATCACAAGGGTGTCCTCGTTCATTCCCGCCTTTTCGATAGAGGCCATAATTTTGCCGATTTGGTGATCCACCATATATACAAAGTCCCCGTAGAGTCCGGCCCCCGTATTGCCGACGAATTCATCATCGGGAAGCCACGGAGTGTGTGGCGCGGGGTAGGCGAGGTATAACATCAGCGGCTTTTCGGTTTCCTTCTTTGCGTGATTTTCGATAACCGATACGGCCTCGGTAGTGAAGCGGGGCATCACTTCCTCCAGCTTGAGATCGGGGGCAATACCGCCTGCCCGCCAAAATTTTCCCTGAATCGGAGACCAGCCTTCTGTTTGACTGGCTTCTATCGTTTCGGTAGGCGGAGTGACAGCCCCGGTTCCCCTGATATAGAAATAAGGTGGTATATCGGTCGAGGCACGGATCCCGAAATAGCTATCAAATCCCCGGTCTGCCGGACCACCGCGAAGCGGGCCTGCAAATGCTTCGTCTTCGAAAAACCCGAGGTGCCATTTACCTACCATGGCAGTCTGGTAATTGCTCTTTTGCAACAGAGAAGCGATCGTCATCCGTTGTTCGTCAATCACGGCGTTGTTCTGCCACTGAATCGGTTTGCGAAAAGGGAAGCGCCCGGTCATGAGTCCGTAGCGGGAGACGTGGCAGAGCGGGCCGGCTGCGTGGGCATCGGTAAAGCGCATGCCGTCGGCTGCGAGCCGGTCAATATTGGGTGTCGGGATTTTGGAATCAGGATTGTAGCACTGGGCATCGCCGTAGCCCATATCGTCGACGAGGATGATTACGACGTTTGGCAACGCAGCTGAGAGTGTTGCCGGAAAAACAATTGCCAGGCTGAAAACAAGTGTAGTAAAGATTCGCATTAGTTATTTCCGGGTTTGTCCAGTTTTTCCTGGAGCGCTTTGAATTGTGTAGTGAGTTGTTCCTGACGCTCCTCCATTCGTTTGATTGCCTCTTCAGTTCGGGATGCCTCCCGGTCGATGCGTTCCAGAACTTCATTTTGCATCGCTGCCTGGGCTTTTTCCTCGCGGCCGACAAGTATGGTAGTCAGCGTCGCGGTAAAGACACCGACCAGGACCATACCGGCAAGAACGAGGAACACGGTAAGAAGTCTTCCCCAGAGAGTATTCGGGTTGTAGATATCTCCGAACCCGCCGGTAACAAGAGTGGTAAAACTCCACCAAAGCCCCGGCAGGAAACCGTTCACATCCTCGTAGCCCTCGCCGCTGCCTTCCAGCAAAGCGATAGCAATCGCACCGAGAACAAGTACCACGAGTGCCGCTCCAAATGACTTTTTCATCAGCTGCACATCGAACAACTCGGCGAAGTGGTCGAGGCCCCGCCACATGAATAGAAACAGTCGTAAAGCCCGCAGAGCCCGGAGCAGACGGATCACCCGGATTAGTCGACCGGCGCGAAGTGCTTCCCCTCCGGATATTCCCAGCCCGGCGAGAATGTGGGCCGGCGGTAGCGGTATGGAAGTAACGAAATCGATCCAGTGCGTTTTCCAATACCATTTTTTCGATGCGGACAGCGACAGTTCAAAAAAGAAATTCACCAGAAAGATCAGGCAGCATACCAGGTCGATGAGCCAGAACAGATGCAATTTTTGCGGCGACAGAACGGGGTTAACAGGTAGTTTCAAGGAACCGTCATAGCCCTCCCCGGCAGAGAGAATAGTCGCTTCGCTTATGCGTCCGCCGTCGACTTTGAGTAACACTTCCAAACCTTTGCCGGGAGCTTCCAGTGATCCCATCGGTATTACCCGGGCCGCCTCGTAGCCGCTTCCGCCGTCTGCAATTTCCACAGCGACTACCGCTCCGTTTTCGACAACGGGATTGAGAACAGCTCCTTCACCGGGGGCACCGACGTTTCCGGCATCGATCCCGAGGAGAATCAGAACCAGAATAATCAGCCCGAAGACGACCCGGTCTTTAAAGCGAACTCTCTTTACGCTGCCCAGCTTTTCAGCCTGCTTTTCTTCCAGGTGTTTTTCCTGAAAGGCTTTGTAAATCGGTTTGCGTTTTTCGAACAGATTTTCGATTCGTTCCCTTCGATCTATCAGGTGCTCCTTGTAGCGGTCGAGCGGAAACTGGTAGTTGCCGGCTTCGTATTCGAGGAATACATCATCAGCGGATCCATACAGTTTCCGAACCTCGTCCTCCGCTTGCTCCAGTTCCGCTTTGACGCGGGCCATCTCGGCATTGATCTGCTCCAGCATGCTTTCGAGGCGCGCCCGGGAGCAATCGGCCAGGGAGACCCGGAGCCGTTCCCCGAGAAATATTCGCAGACCTTCATCAACGGCATCTTTCATTTCTCTACTACATCAAAATCCGGTTGATCACTTCGCACTCACTGGCCGCAACATGGCGGAGCCGGTCTTTCGCCGGTTCGATGAACCGGAAGAACTCTTTTTTTCCTTTTTCATTACCCAGAAAACCATAAGCACCCAGCGCCTGCATAAGTCGCTGAATCGCACAGGTATTGAGTCGTTTAATATATTCTTCAAAAGTTTCCGGATGTCCCGCATCCTGCTTCAAGCGGAAGTAGTAGTTGATCAACTCATCGCGTTGTTCTTCGGATAGATTGACATAGGGATCATAGATCAAAGAGGCGACATCGTACTCCGGCAGCCCGAACCTCATTCCCTGGTAGTCGATTAAATAACAGGAACCGTTTTTGAACATGACATTGGTGCTCTGAAAATCCCGGTGTACCAGCGAGCGCGGTAAATCGCTTAAGTGATCGCGGATTCCGGAGAAAACCGGATCACTGCGAAACGAGTCGGTGCCTTTCGGTTCAAATTTTGTGACGTAGTGATTGAAGAAATAATCCTGTTCCCATTGATAGAGATCCGCATCAAAGCAAAATTCGAGTTCCGGTAAATCCGCCGGTTGCGAGTCCTCGGTGATTTGGTGAAGGGCGAAAACGGTTTTCAATGCCTGGAGATAGCTTGGTTTCTGCACGGTTTCCCAGTCTGCTCCGGCATAATTGCCCAGATCGATACTGCCGAGATCCTGCACGAGCAGGTAACCGATTTCCTCTTTTCTGGCGAGAATCTCCGGAACGGCCACGCCGTGGTTGAGAAGGAAATCTGTGATCGAGGCAAATCTGGCATTGTCGGGGCGATCACGGGTGTACGCCATAGCCACCCAGCTCCGGCCCGAATCTGCGTCGGTCACCCGGTAGAAGAGACGACCGGAGCCGCCTTTTTCAATGACGACAAGATTCAGCGACTCCTGATTGATGTCAGGGAGGAAAGATTGAGTCAAACTGAGGACCTGTTCGCTTGTCATAGAGCCCGGAATAAAGCCGCTGATTGCCCGGGGGGCAAAGACGATTTCGGGCAATTGCCGGATGTGAAAATTGATAGACAGAAACGCCGGACTCGTTATGGGTTTGAATGGCTCTACAACAAGCGGTGATTTTTGATCTGGACGGGACTCTTCTCGATACTCTGACGGATCTGGCGACTTCGGGAAATGAGATTCTGGCCCGGCGGGGGCATGCCACGCACTCCACGGAAGCGTACCGAACCTTTATCGGTGACGGAATGGCCAATCTGGTGCAGCGAATTTTTCCGAAAGAGGCCCGGCCTGCCGACGGAGAGCAAACTGAACAGGTTCTGGCCGAGTTCCGCGCCTCTTACGAAGATCACTGGAATGATACGACCTCAATATTTCCCGGTGTGGCCGAATTGCTGAACTGCCTGAGCGAAGAGGGGTTCCCCCTTGGAGTACTTTCGAACAAAGCGCATGATTTTACCATAAAATGCGTTGATGAATTTCTTGGTGAATGGCAGTGGGACGCCGTTTATGGAGCCCGCGACGGGGTACCGCGAAAGCCCGATCCGGCGGCGGCTCTGGAAGCGGCCGGGAAAGTGAATGTCGCTCCGGAAAACTGCTTTTTTATCGGCGATTCCGATGTCGATATGTTCACCGCAAAAAATGCCGGGATGCATGCTGTCGGTGTCGCGTGGGGGTTCCGCTCTGTCGAAGAGTTGCATTCCGCCGGTGCCGAAGCGGTACTGGCTCAGCCCGGTGA
>JARGOZ010000170.1:11206-17046 GCA_029213025.1 Verrucomicrobiales bacterium | reverse complement strand
GAAGAGAATTATGAAAAAAATATGGATGCTATTCACCCTGGGAGCGATTGCTAGTTCCCCGAGTTTGGTCAAAGGAGGCGAGGTCTGCTATCTTCCTGACAAATGTGAAACCACAATTTGTTGCCCGGACAATCCTACTGGGTACATCTTTGCTTACGGAGGTGTTTCGTTAGAGGCGACAAATCAGTTTAACCGTGTGGGCGGGACTCCGGGCGGTGAAACCTGGACCGACGAAGGATACATCTATGGTGGAGGGGCAGGGATTTATTCCTGTTTACTGGGTGGAACCCGGTTCGAAATCGAAGGAATTTATTCCGAGCTTCCCTACGATAGATATTCGGCCACCGGGACGGTTACATTTCAACAGGGTGCGGGTGCGGCCAATACCGGGCAACTGTTTGGTGATCTCACCTACACGGCTGTGTTGATCAATGTGCTCAAAGAGTTTGATGTTCCCTGCACCGGTATTGAGTTCGTTGATTGTGTCACCGAAGGATCAAAGGTCTATTTTGGTGGAGGTTTTGGTCTTGCTTTTGTTGAGGCGGAGCCGGTAAACCCGCTTGGAAACGCCAACAATGCAACCGTGCAGGTAGACGACATGGGTTTAGCGTATCAGTTGATTGTTGGAGTGGAGAAACCTGTCTTTGACTGTGTTGATCTGTTTGCGCAATACAAGTTAATTGGCGTTGGTGAAACGGAAGGAACCCGGGGGAACAATGCATTGGCTGCAATTGAGCTTGAAGATTTTTATACCCACAATTTTGTTTTTGGTGCAAAAGTAAACTTCTAAACGTTTTTTGGATCTGCTAATTCAAAAAGCCACGTTGGAGACAGCGTGGCTTTTTTGCGTATATATGAGAGGAGCGGCGAGTATTTTTATCCCAAAAATCTCGTAGATATTTTCTTTTCAGTGGTTTCGCCACTTTGGTCTTTTTCCACGAAATAGGCGGAAGCATTCTGGCGTGACGAAATGGCTTCCACCAATTTGGTTCCCAGGAAATGCAGAGCTGCTCCATCATCGGCTGCGTAGCCTGCCGGTAGACCTTCTTTAATGAATTGATGATAGGCCGGTCGCCTTTTTTCTTCGCCATCGAAATGGGGGCATGCGGATGCTCCGATAAATCCAAGGCCGTCGTGCAGGACATCCGCGTCGCCGAAGGAATCCGTCACTCCACCTTGAAACCAGCAAAGCATCCCTGCACTGACACCGCACAATATCTTCCCTTCCTGCCATGCTTTGCGAAGTATTTTATCGATTCCGTGGGCCCTCCAGATCGCCAGCATGTTTACCGTGTTTCCTCCACTGACATATATGATGTCCTGTTCCGCGATGTAGTCTTCAATCATATTGGTATGAGAAGGACGCCGCGGCACGGTAGATGGATCGTAGATAGTTAAATCGGTAGCTACTGCTCTTCCGCTGAAGTTTCGGTAAAAGTGAACCAATATTGTAGCGGAATCCGCCGCAGCAGTGGGAACAAAACATACCTTCGGCATTTTTTTTGGAGAAAGAGATAAAACAAAATCATCCAGCAGGGGATTATCGGGTTCCATCAGAAAGCCACCACCACCCATTGCTACAATTTGTCCTTTTGGTTCTTCTTCCATCTTGTTTTACCTTACCTCATTTCACAGGAAGAGGGATCGCCAAATGTAACGAATATCATACCGCTTTTGCGATTCCCTGATAGAATTTGGCCAGGGGGAAATCACTTTTCCGCAACCCGGACCGGACAAATTCGGCTATACGTTCGTTCGTATCCAGGTTCAATGAATCAAACCGGTTCTTTGAACCTGAGGGAAAGAAGGAATCACCGGTAGCGAAAAATCCGGGAGCCAGCATCTCAAACTGTTCTTCTTGTGCTTTCATATATTCGAAGCCGCTTTTCTCTACGACAGCAAGTTTCTGGGTTTCGATGAGATCGGTTCCAAGAAATTCCGCGACTCTGGCTACTACTCCGGGGAGATCCGCCTTCATCTCCTCAAAGGTGAGAAATAACACGTTGGAATGAATTTGGGAATAGTTCCAGAATCCCTCCACGTGAGCCGGCCAACTTCCCCACCACATTCGGTTACTGCAGAACCAATCGAGCATTGTATCGTAGTTGGGAGTTAACTCTCCGGCATTCGCTTTGAAAAAATCCAGGCAACTGGCAAAACAACTCGCCGGATGCCGGGTCACATAGATGTATTTCGCCTGATCGGAAAACGGGCAACTGCCTGACGGAAGATGTGTTTTGATGAGGCGAAGTTTTTGTTCGCCGAGTAGCGGGGCTTCGTTGATCGAAACTCCGTTAAAAGACTCCAGCCAGGGACTGGTGGCGAAGAGATGTCCGTGTGCTTCATCGCTGAAATCACCGTTACCCTTCATCAGGGTTTCGTAGACGATTTGCTGCATCCATGTAGTGCCGCATTTCATGGGAGTCACGACAAAGACATCATTGGATTTCGGCTCGTAACGGGAAGCGAATTCAAGGCTGGCTTTGCTGCAAACATTCGCCGGTAAATACAATCCGTTTAGTTGATTGGTATATTGATTTGGATCTGGATTTTTCCCTCCCATGAAACCAAAGAGGGCGCGGAGTATTTTCCCGATTACAGATACCTGTGTACGAAATCGTTGTCTTTCAAGTCTCGTGCCGCCGAAATAGGCAAGTCCTTTCGTGCGGGAATGGTGCCATCCGAATGAACCGAATACGAACAGGACGGGTAGCAGCAAAATCAAGACAGTAACGATAATCAAAATTTTCATAGGTTTAAACGGTATGCACCATGTGTTTTTCCATCGTCCGTCGCATAACCGATTCCGGAGTCGCGGCATATATCGTTTCCCGAAGCCGCACAGCTAAAGGATTTTGCCAACCACCAATCCATCCGAAGCGACGGGATTCTTTTACGATAGATTCGCAGCGGGCTTTTCGGGCCTTTTCATATAGAGAAAAAACTTCCGTCACGTCATCTTTTCCCAATCGTTTTCCCAGAAAACAGCCATCTTCAATCGCCATACAGGCACCCTGTCCGAGGTTCGGAGTTGTTGGGTGCGCAGCATCTCCCAGCAGGGTGGCTGAACCTTTAGACCAGGTTGGCAGGGGAGGGCGATCATAGAGGTCGTTTTGCAAAATCGCACCGGCATCGGTCGCTGCGATCGCTTCGGGAACGTTGAACGCCCAGCCTTCGAACCGGGAGAGAAGATGCTCTTTTATTGTTCCCGGTTCCCGGTTGGTTCCTTCCGGCACATTTTCGGTTGCCCACCAATAGACACGTTGGTCGTCGAGGGGAATCACCGCTGCCCGAAGTCCCTGTCCCTGAATTTCCCGTAAGACATGGCGCTCCGGAATGAATAGATTCGCAATTCCCCGGTAACAGGTTTGCCCGGAATAGACAGGTTCCTTTTCGCCGAATAATTCAGATCTTACTTTAGATCGAAGTCCGTCCGCACCAATAACCAGATCGCTTCTTTCTTCGCTTCCATCGTTGAAATAGAGAGTGACACCTTCTGACTCCTGCTCGAGGGAAAACAGCCTCTTACAGGGTATGATTGCTGCTGAATCTATCAGAGATGATAATGCGTTGTGTAGATCCGCTCGGTGAACTACAAAAGATCCTGTGCCCATTTTCTCTGTGACTGAAGTCACGTCGCATTTCGACAGGACCTTTCGTTGCGGATTTGCAATCTCCGCCTTGTGCACTTCGCATCCGGTAGTGGACCAAAACCGGTCATCAATTCCGATCTGCTCCAGGCAGTTCGTTGCATTGGCCCACAGGCCGATCCCGGCCCCAACCTCGCCGAGCTTTTCCGCTTGTTCAAAAACGCGGAACTTCAGTCCCTGTTTTTGCAGGAAAGCCGCGAGAGTTAGGCCGCCGATTCCGGCACCAATGATTGCGATTGAGCGGTTCATCGAGCCACTCTATCCGGGCATTCGCTTCAGTCTATAGCAATTGAAAAAATCGTCCCGGACAATCAAAGATGCCTTATGATTAAAAACTGGTCTTGATTGAAAAGGCGGCGTTTATGGGTCTTCCTACCGTGACCTGATGAGTGCTGTGTGAGCTGGGGTAGTATTCCGTATCGAAAAGATTTTCGATATTCAGCTGAAGCCGGGTCCTGTCGGACAGTTGGTAGTAGGCTGCGGCATCGACACGCGTGTAGTCCGGCAGAACGGCCGTATTTCCGTTGTCGATGAAGCTGTCATCCTGATACACGACACCTAGACCAACTCCGAACCGGTCAGTTGCCTGATATTTATTCCAGATAGAGAACATGTTTTCCGGTAGCTCGCGTGGACGCAGGCCGGTGGGTCCGTCCTGATCGACCTGCTCGCCATCGAGATAGGTGTAGCCTGTGGAAACAAACCACCTGTCGGTAAGGTAACCGGTCAGCTCAAATTCGAATCCGGAGGTCACTGTATCGACCACAACCAGTTGGCTTGGATCGGTGTCATCAACCTGCGGGGAGGATTCTTTGATCTCGAAAATCGCGGTTCTGATTCTGAGATCGTCTACTACATCCCAGTTGATCCCTGCTTCGAGGTTGGAGTAGGTGTTTGGATCAAGAGCGTTATTATCTCCATTGATATTGGCGTATTGTTCACCACTGCGGGGCAGGAACGATTCGCTGTGACTGCCATAGATCGAAATGTTTTCAATTGGTTTATAGATGACTCCAATGCGCGGAGATATTTCCTGGTCTGTCCTGGTTCTGGTCTCACCATTTACGGCATTAAATACATCAATATCGAAGATATCGAAGCGAGCCCCCACAACGACTTCCCATTGATCACCCAATGCAATTTCATCCTGAAGGAAGATGGATTTGGTTTCGATGTTGACGCGGGTATCGTCAGCGAGGTCCGCGCTGAAGCTGTTGGTAGCAGGGTTTCCTGCTGCATTGATGCCTCTGCCTCCCTGTAGTCGAAAGTTACCGGCGTTAAAGATTTCTTCGTCATCCGCCGTCGTATCCCAGAATGAGTTAAAACGATTCTGATCGGATGAGGTATTAATGTATTCAGCACCGAGAATGACTGTGTGACCGATTTCCCCGGTGTCGAATTTTCCAACCATATCTCCGGAGAAGACGAGGTTCTGCCGGGCGGTAGTATCAACGTACCCGTCGATGGTTACCTGATCGGTCGCCTGGTTGTAGTTGGATGCGTAGAAGTTTTGATATCTCTTATCGTAGTGACCATAGAACGCGGTAACTCTTCCGTTCCAAATATCATTGAACTGGCGGTTCAGAGTAGCGCGAAATGTGTGCGATTGGAAATCTGATTCGTTGAGTTCTGAATCGCCGAAAACAGTATCGGCGAATGCACTAACCGGACGACCGTTCGCACCGGTGGGAATCCCCCGGTCAATAAAGCGTTCATGGTCGTTAAACTCATAGGAAAAGTCGAGTCTGGTGTCGGGATCGAGTTCGATCGCCAGAGTAGGATTAATACCGAATCTGTTGCCATCAAAGAAATCCCGGTGGTTGTTCAGATATTCATAGAAGGTGTTGAGTCGGAAGCTGAAATTTTCACTCAACGATTGGTTCCAGTCGAACTGGGAGATGTTTGCTCCAAATGAATCAACGGAAAAATCGAGATCTCTGAAGTCTTCACCAATTACCGGCTTTTTCATGACGCGGTTCATAATCCCGCCTGTACCGCCCCGGCCAAAATACAATGCACTCGGGCCACGCAGGATCTCGACCCGCTCAACATTGTAGAGCGACCGGTAATATTGCACATCGTCGCGCACACCGTCGATGTAGAAGTCAGCGGTCGAACGAACTCCCCGGAAAACGACTGCATCACGGTGACCTTCGCCCTGAGTGTTGCTCAGACCGGGAGTGTAATCCA
>JARGOZ010000170.1:0-11196 GCA_029213025.1 Verrucomicrobiales bacterium | reverse complement strand
AGACTGGTAATTCCCTGATCTTCGATTCGTTCCTCCGAAAAGACGGTAAGACTTTGGGGTATATCGATGAGCGGCGTTCCGGTTCGGAAAGCGGTGACTTCGTCCGGTAGCAGCGGGTCGGTGATAATGAGTGGTTCAACGGGGGCGGGCTCCGGTTCAGGCACGGGGGCGGGAGGAGGAGTGGCTGGCGCAGGTGGGGCCGGGGGAGGAGGAGTGGGCTCAGGTGGAGTTTGAGTGGCGGTAACTGCTGTTTCCGGAAGCTCTTCGGCGACTGCCTCAGCCTCAGTTTCAACGGCAGGCTCAACTTCCTGGGCCGAAACCCGATTTGGCACCGCGAAAATCGCGGTGATGAAAACTGTAATACATGTACTCGTCTTGAGTACCTCTCTGCGTTTTGAAAATCGTCTGCTCATGCCTCAGCTCACTATTGATAACGAGTCTCAAATACAAAGAGAAGGGTGGTGGTGCAATAATTATTTTTTAAAAAAATAGCGCAAGCTTGTAAATATTTAGGCGAAATTATCTATTTGCTGACCTGAGATATTCTTAAATTTGGGAGTAAAGGTTTCTGTCCAATTTTAGGAATCGAAAGAACTGTTGCCGTATCATTTCCGGGGAGCCTCTGTCGGTTCGCCGGAGGATTGAGTCGCTGCAAAATTCGTTCCCCCATTTATAATGGCTCATGCCAGGATCAACTTCCGCCATCAACGTTGAGCGGCTTTCAAGCCATGAGTTGAGAATTTCTCTATTTAGATTTGTGCAGTCAAAGGTCGGGGACCCGCATCTTGCCGAGGATCTGACTCAGGAAATCCTGCTCCGGGGATTTTCGAAGCTGTCGGGGCTGAAGAATCAGGAGCGGCTCGAATCGTGGTTGTTCCAGATTGCCCGCCATACCATTGCTGACCATTTCCGGCAGGCGAAGCCCACTGAAACCTGTTCGGAGGATCTGCCGGACCGCAATGAAGTCTTCCAGTTTATTGCGAGGGAAGATGCTGAGCTTCACAGAATACTGACTTCTTTCATTCGCGGCGTGGTCGAGTCACTGCCCGACATCTATCGCAATGCGCTGTGCTACACGGATTACGAAGGGCACACCCAGGCGGAACTCGCCAAAAAAGAAGGTATTTCTCTTTCGGGGGCAAAATCCCGGGTTCAACGCGCCCGGCAGGAAGTCAGGGGCGCCATAAAACGGTGCTGCGACATCGAGAAAGATGAGTACGGCCGGATTCTGGATGTGAGAGAACGAAAAACCCCGCAGGCAGTTTCAGAAATCAGCCGGGTGCGCAGAATTGAAGCCCGTCTTCAACAGATCGACCTGGAAAAAGGCTTTTTTTAGAAAAATCCTGCGTCCTTTTTCCGTTTTTTGCGTCTCCCCGCGTATGAAGACAGATCCAGCGCATCTACCCGTTGCCATTATCGGAGCAGGCCCTGTGGGACTCGCTGCAGCAGCCCATCTCATCGAGCGTGGTGAGCAACCTCTCGTCCTCGAAAGCGGACCGTCGATAGGGCATTCGGTCAGGAAATGGGGGCACGTTCGGATGTTTTCCCCCTGGCACTATAATATCGACTCCGCCTCCCGCCGATTGCTGGAAGCGTTCGGGTGGGATGAGCCCTGTGGGGAACGCCTTCCTACGGGGCGCGAGTTGGTCGGCGAGTATTTGGAACCGCTGGCTTCGATCAAAACGGTAGCGGATTCACTGCGACTGAGTCATCGCGTGATCTTCGTGACCCGGGATGGAATTGACAAGGTCCGCAGCCACAACAGAGCTGCCCATCCTTTTGTCCTTCGCACGGTTGACAGTGCGGGGCATATCGTGACCCATCGTGCCAAAGCGGTGATCGATGCCAGTGGCACCTGGGACAGTCCCAATCCTATGGGAGCCGACGGACTTCCTGTTCCCGGAGAGGAGCTTTGTTCGTCCCGGATCGATTACGGAATCCCCGATATGACGGGGCCGCGGGAGGCTGATTTTGCCGGGGCTGATGTGCTTGTGGTAGGCAGCGGGCACTCTTCATTCAATGCCGTTTTGAATCTCCTGCATCTCAAGGAAAAACAACCGGACACGATGATTACCTGGGCGATGCGAAAAACCAAACTGGGCAATGTCTTTGGCGGTGGCACCGCCGATGCGCTCCCGGAACGGGGCGAATTAGGGCAAAAGGTTCGAGAAGCTGTAGATTGCGGGGCTGTGAAATTATTGAACCCGATGACCATCGAAGAGCTGACTCAAAATGATTCCAATTCTTCGATCAGCGTTCACGCCAAAGTGGCAGGCGATTCCGTTATATTAAGCGTCGACCGTGTGGTGGTGGCCACCGGTTTTCGTCCCGATCTCAGTTTCAGTCGCGAGATCCGGCTCCGACTCGATTCAGCGTTGGAATGTGCCGGGAAGCTGGGTCCATTGATTGACCCCAACGAACACAGCTGCGGGAGCGTCCCTCCTCACGGAGCGGCGGAGCTTGCTCATCCGGAACCGGGTTACTACATTGTCGGCATGAAAAGTTACGGCCGTGCGCCGACTTTCCTGTTGGCCACCGGCTATCAGCAGGTGCGTTCCGTGGTGGCGGAAATTGCCGGTGATCACGAAGCTGCTGCGAAAGTGCATCTGGATCTCCCGGAAACCGGTGTATGCCATCTCAGTGAGGAGGGAAAAAGTGTCTCCCCGTGTTGCGGAGATCAGTCGAAAGATGCCGAATCATCACCGGTTCCGGACGGGGGGACCAGCACCTTTTGCTGTGGTTAATGCCTGGGGCAAGTCATCTTACAATTGCGGCTTCTCAGAAAGAGGGTACAAAACCTCCGTGGGGTTTTGCGTGGCGGCTTGCGTGGGGCCAGCTCCTCTCGTGGGGCGTTCTCTACTATGCATTCACCACCCTTTCCGCGCCGATTCACAGTGAAACAGGTTGGAGCCGCTCTCTCATTAACGGAGGCCTTTCGCTGGGGCTGTTGACCTGGGGAGTGCTGGCTCTGCCGGTCGGGATGTGGATTCAGCGCCGGGGGGCTGGAAATATCATGACAGCAGGCTCACTGATCGGGGGAGTGGCGTTCGCGACCCTCGGACTGGTGAACGAGCCATGGCATTTCTACCTCGCCTGGATCGGTGTGGGGGGCGCTATGGCCACGCTTCTTTATGACCCGGCGTTCGCCGCAGTTACGGTTGCATTCGGAAGCCGATACAAGCAGGGAATTGTTCTCATCACCCTCCTCGCGGGCTTTGCCGGCACCGTTTTTATTCCGTTGAGCCATTTGCTGGTCGATAATTTCGGCTGGCGCCAGACCTGCATCGGTCTCGGCATCGTTGTCGCAGGGATCGGCGCGGCCATTCATCGACGGGGAGAACCCGGGAATCTCCCGGCGAATGGTGAGGCTCGGCAACCGCATTGCCGGTCCGGGATTGGTTTCAACGCATTCAAGCATGATTTTTCGGACAGGCGATTCTCGTTGCTTGCGCTCTGGTTTACGACCTATTCCGCCGCATTTTCCGGACTTATCTTCCTGATTGTTCCCGCCATGACCTCATTAGGTGCGACCCCGGGCGCATTGCTGGCTGCGATTGCTTTGATTGGACCGATGCAGGTGGTGGGTCGCCTTCTTATCGTCGCCCGTGGTCCCGGATTTTCGGCCATCGAAGCGGGGCGATGGGCCATGATTTCGATGACTCTATCCCTCCTCATTCTTCTGTTTCTGCCGTTCACCTTCGCCTGGCTGGCCTGCTTTGCCGTGTTTTTCGGAATGGGAAACGGCGTCATGACGATCGTCAAAGGTACCGCCATCGCAGAGTTCTTTGGCAGGGAGCGATACCCCGAACTTAACGGGGCCATCGCAGCGCCGTCGATGATTTCCAAAGCCGTTTCTCCTTTTTTGCTGAGCGCTATCTGGGATCAATCCGCTGAGCCCATACTCGTGTTCATCACTCTGCTCGGCCTGCTGCTGGCGGGGCTCGCGGCTGTGTATTGTCTGGCATCTGAGGCAGCGCGAATGGATCAGGTCCACGAATGAGTAACAGACAAGGGGGGGGACTGCCTGTAGAACAGGTTGCCAACCTGTTTTTACATCCACTGTGCACCGCCTTTGCGGGTGCAAACAGGTTGGCAACCTGTTCTACGGCGAGCGGGCGATATACTTTTTTGCAGAGAGCGATCAGGGTTTTGCTGAGTATTCTTTTGTACATCTGCCCCTTTCTCATTCCGAAATAGGCACATTTGGGACGCATATTTGTTACAGGTTTATCAAATTTGGAAATTGGTCTATTCGATATGACCTATTTCCTGTCAGAATGTGTTCTGCTGTTGATGTGATTACCGTGATGAAATATTATATATATAATGACAGATCGAATTAAGGTAATCGATGGCTTGCGCGGAGTTGCTATTCTCGGGGTGATTTGGCATCATTTATTCAGCTATATAGTTCAGCCTGGATTTGTGTCGGTCGGGCCGGGATCGATGCCCTTTTTGCCGTTGAGTTTTTTGTCGAATGGTTGGCTGGGGGTAAACTTGTTCTTTGTTCTGTCCGGGTTCGTCCTTTTCTATCCTTATGTGACGGGTAAACGAAGATTTGCCTCACTAAGCGATCTTCGCGGCTACTACATTCATCGGGCGAAGCGGCTTTTGCCGTTGTATTACTTCAGTGTCATCTACGGCTTGATTTTTATTTACCAGCCTTCCAGTACTGAAGAGTGGGTCCGGCACGGCCTGCTAATGCTTACTGCGACTTTCAATTTCACCGGCGATCTATGGTTTCCTCCCTATAACTGGGTAATGTGGTCACTGGGGATTGAAATATGGTTTAGCATCTTTTTTCCGCTTTTTGTAATGATCACCAGGAAAATATCAGTTCCCTGGTTCCTCGTTGCTGCGGCGATTGTTTCCCTGGCGATTCGATATGTAGGTATCGCTGAACCTTTTTTGATGACAGGTAACCGTTATCTGGATGTGGTGAAAGACAGTCTGCCGGGGAGGTTGGATGATTTTGCTCTGGGAATGTTTATTGCGTGGTTTTGGCTCAAGTCACCACGGGGCCAGGATTCGGAGTGGGCAAAAAACTCAACGTTTGTATCCGGTATGGTGATGATTTTTGTAGCCTGTCATTTGTGGGATTTTTTCATCATGAGGTTGCTGCCCATTTATTACACGCCTCTTTTTAATCTGGTGTTGCTCTCCGGTTTGTTCCTGATCATGCAATATTTCTTAAATGCGACCGGGCGGCTGCCACGGTTGATGAGTCACAAGTCAATCGGGAGTATCGGGTTGATCTGTTATTCGCTGTATTTGTGGCACGGTGTCCTCATGAAACAAATGTTGGGCACAAATAGAGATTTCTGGATGGTAACAGCCTATCTGATTGTTCTCGTTCCGGTATCTGTTCTGTCGTATAATTATATAGAACGGAACCAGTGGTTTTGTCGCAAGCCGGGAGTAAAAAGCCATTGCAGGAAACCTGCGGTTACAGTGAAACGTGAGTCGGTTAAATCCAGGGGGATTAGGGACTGAAAACTCGCGAAGTCTGTGCCCATGGGTTGGGCAAACAGGTTGGCAACCTGTTCTACGGCGGGTGAGCTGGCGATATAACTCGGTGCTCCGAATTTCCCCTACCCGAACAACGCGGCAATCGGCTGGCCACCGTCTGTGATGGGCACGGGGCGTGAGCCGTCGGTGAGTTCGTGGGCGGGGTTGATGCCCATGGTGGCGTGGTAGTCGGCAGCGCCTTCAAATTCGATCCGGGGTAGTCTTGGCATCCATCTCAAGGATCTCAGGGAAGTCGACACCCAATTTGCCGCCGCTCAGGGAAACTATCTGAGTGCCGAGGTTGGACTGGACCTCTTCACTGACAGTCTGACGAGGACTAATACCAATATCCAGAGTTGAAACAAACCGTCGATTGAACGCCTAGGATGCGATCATCGCCCACATCAAGAACTACACCGTTCCGGTCGTCTAAGGTAGCACGGAATCCTACATCTGTTTCCAGAGTCAGAAAGAATTGAAATACGCTGAAAAGCAATTGGCGGTACTCGTTGCGGAAAGAATACGAATGAAAGAGGAGAAAGGGCGGCATAGGTCAAAATGGAGCCACTCGAAAGTGTCACGAACCGTCTGGAAATGGAGAAAGCCAAGTTGGAAAAACCTCTCAAGCAACATTGCCTTCGATTCCTTCTCTAGGCCAAGGAGGCGGCCGAGTTTACGCTCTCTGTTAATTCTAGTCAATCACACCGCTTCGGATTACCCCCCCTTTCGAGTTCCCCTCTGTGGTGTTTCCACTGAATTTTCCGCAAACCGTCGACCTCTCAACCCAAACTCCGTAGGTGCCATTCGAATTGCAGATGTTATCTGTTATACTCGGCTTCGTGTCAGCGCCATAGGCGACTATCCCACACAATCCATTTCTTTTGCCGGTGTTCCCCGATATAAGACAACTGGCGCCATCGTATACCTGAATGCCGTGCAATTCGTTATCCACCGATTCATTATTGGAAATCACCCCGTAGGCCGAATCGGAAAAAACAATGCCACTCGAATTACCCGAGGTATTGTTGTCGTCAACTTTCGCATGCATCCCATCTTCAACCCGAATACCATAAAGTTGGTTGTCGTTACATTCGTTCCCGTTCACCTGGAACATGATTTTATTAGGTCCGGATTCTCCGGAAATGTTAATTCCTAAAATATTCTTTGAAGCATGATTTTCGAATATTCTGACCGGGGAATCATTGACTGCTGAATCGTCTTTTTCAGTTGAGACATAGATCCCTCCGAGTTTATTGCTACTGCAAGTATTTCCGTTAATTTGTAATACGCTTCCTCTCGTAAAAATACCGAACCCACATTCGGAACAAGTATTTTCACTAATTCGAATCCTGGCGAGACAGCAGGTAAGTATTCCGTATCCACCCGATTTCACCACCTTGTTTGCCTGGATTGCTCCAGTCGTTTCTCCATCTTGACCACAAAACTTAATTCCAGTAATACACTTCTCAAGCTCGCAATCAAAAACGCGGTTCGATTTTCCTTTAAGGAGCACACCATTGAGATTGTTCAACCCGTTGATCCTGCACTTTTCAATCACCACATCATTGTTGAGGATTCCGCTGCAGAGAAAGGGCACATCACTATCATCCTCGGACGATTGATCAATCGCTGAAACTCTCTCCTTCCCTGCGAATTCCAAAGCCAGATTAGTGATCTTCACTTCGCTTGACGAACTGATAGTTAAACAGCTTTGCGGAAGTCGAGTCCGCAGAATAGTTGTATCTCGATTCTCACCCCGGATTTCTATTCTTTTCTTTTCGAACACCTTGATCGATTCATAATAGACTCCTTCCTTTACCAGTACAATATCCCCCTCGATAGATGCTTCTACCGCTTTTTGAATTGAAGTAAACTGCTCTGGAACTTTTAATAGGGCACCGGTTCGTGTGTTCATTGCGGCGATCCCGGATTTGATATGTGAAGCATTTATCTTTTCTGAAGCGATCGGCAGGTCTGTGAGCAACTGGAATTCATTGAAGGCGGCAAAACTCTTACCACTGCCATCGAACTTGATCCAGGGCTCCTGTTCTTTCACCGTCGTTGCGACGCGACTAAAAATGGAGGAAATCCCTCCGCTTCCCCGCTTAGTTTCATTTAGCAGAGCCTGAGTAAACGGGCTGTGATCACCATTCCCATCAAGAGCCGTCTTTCCCGGGGATGCGGAAAAAACGAGCATGGTTCCCTCCGCGAGGTCATTCTGACTGACTTCGGCAAGTCCTCCTCCCGAACTGCGGCTTTTTGATATCCAACTTCTATTTTTCCGTAGAGGGTTGTCCCGACAACAATCCAGAACAATGACCTTTAAGACAGCTCCGGAACGGCTCATATCCTTGATAACTTTTTCGAGTGCCAGAGTCTCCAGATCGAGATCAATTTCCTCGGAAAGCCTGGCGTCCACTGGTATCAAGTAGTTCCTGCCAGATATCTCAAGTCCATGCCCGGCGTAAAAAAAGAAGGCCGCATCTGCTTTCTTAGAAGCTTCACAAAATTCTTTCAGTGCTTTGAGGGTGTCACGGATCGTGCCATCTTTCACTGTGAAGACAGTAAACCCCCCAGCTTGCAATCGATTACTGAGAGCTACCGCGTCCCTTGATGCATTATTAAGCCTAAGGGCTTGTTCGTATTTGTTATTCCCAATTACGAGGGCCACTCGGTCCCCAGCTGACAAAGGCAGTAAAGACATCAATATTCCCCCCACCGAGACCATCAAGCAAATACGATAGGATTCTAGTACCACGAGACCATTCATTTTTTCATTTTAAGTTTCGATTGACTGGCCATCTCTGTTATTTAGCCGCTTGCGGCCAACGGGTTGGGACGGGGTGAAGGGGAAGGAAGGGGGACGATTTTCGTGTTCATTGGAAGAATTGGCCATGGAAACACGCCGGAGTCAAGCCTTGTGGCTTAAGGATGAGCAGACCACAATGAATTATGGGGATTTCGGGCCAAAAATACCTTCTGCCGGGCAAAGGGTTACGGCCGCTTCACGGAAAAGCTGTTTTTTCGTTTCGTTGTCATAACCTTCCTCGATGCCCTGCCGAGCTAAGCGAACTTCGTTCCCGCGATCCGAAGATCGAGCGCTTCCTTCAACAATATTCGAAGAGAGAGATACTGCAGCCCGCCTCAACTGGGATGTGAGGCCAAATATCTCTGACTTTGGAAAATGTGCCGTGTTTTGTTTTGATATATTTTCAGGACCAAATCATCGGCCAGTCCAAATGCTCTAAGTTTTGTGTGATCTCTCATTTTCGGGATTGTCTTTAAGGCTGCATTTAAGGACAGCGTGTGATTGGAAAAGTAGAACAGGTTGCCAACCTGTTTTCGTCGGTTCCAGCAACGGCTTCGCAAACAGGTTGGCAACCTGTTTGCTTTAGAAGTGCATTTTTTGCCGTAAATCGTTGTGTATTAATGAATCTGTGCGATATTGGGTTGAGGAATTATTGCGGTTTATACCATTAAATTATACCGCGCTCAGCCTCTCACTCCTAAATCATGAAACCGAACAAAACCTGGAACCCAACGAAATACCCCGGACTGTATAAGCATGCTAATGGAACTTACTATGTGCGGGTCGGGCGCAAGACCTGGCGCAGCCTGAAAACCAAAGTTCTCGCCGTAGCTCTGAAATCCAGAGAAGAGGTGTTACGCGAAGTTGAAAGACAGGAGGATGACAGCGCGGCTTCTCTCCAACTCGACGGCACGAAGGTGAAACATGCCGTCAAAGTGATTCGCTGGAGGATTCTGCATGATCCATCCCTTAAACCCAACACCAGGGTGTACAGTAATGATCTGATTTGCTCCCTGACTCGAAGCTGGAAAGGATTCGAGGAAATGGAGCTGAACGAAATCAAGCTTACCCAGTGTGAAGAGTGGGCGGGAATCCAGAGCAGGAAATGGTCGGCAAACTATTATAACAATTCTATGGGAATGTTGAGGCGAATCTTTGATATCGGGATTGAAGCAGGCTTGATGAGCAGGAATCCGGCTGCCGGATTAAAACGCGCGAAGTATAAACACAAAGATTTACTGACCCGGCTTCCATCCCGGTCCCAGTTTCAGGAGTTTGTGGAAGTGATAGCGAATTCACACAGCCGCTGGAGACGTGCCAGTGCGGATCTGGTTGAGTTTTTGGCTTATTCAGGGGCGCGCATCGGGGAGGCGCGTGAGGTTTGCTGGAAGCATATCGACTGGGGACGAAATGAACTGGTGATTGTCGGGGATGAAAGCGGGGAGGGAACAAAAAACCGTAAGACGAGGCGGGTACCGATGAATGACAGCCTGCTGGAATTGTTGAAGACAATTCGCAGGAAGTTCCCGAATGAGGGCGCAGAGGATAAAGTTCTAAAGGTAAGAACAGCCGAGCGATCTATGCGCAATGCAGCAGACAAGCTGAAAATCGAAAGATTCACCCATCATGATTTGCGGCATTTGTTTGCCACAACATGTATTGAATCGGGGGTTCCTATACCGACGGTAGCGTATTGGCTGGGACATTCCGACGGCGGTGCACTGGCCTTGAAAGTATATGGACATCTGCGCAATGAGCACAGCAAAGCTGCCGCTGAAATGGTATCTTTTCATTAGGGTGCCATCGATGACGCTATTTTGAGAGGGAGTCCCAAAAAATTTAGTCGTTCAGAAATTTCTCTTCTGATAGCTGATCTCAATTTAGTGATACCTTGATTGGATAACAATCTATCTTCAAATTCATACCCCACTTCCCAGTCTCCTTCTTCATTCGGCAATGGTAGCCTTAATCGATTGGCTTTAGCTTTAAGATTTCTGGTAACGAGGGTTCTTATTGATTCGTCATCCTGGCGGTATTCGTGCTCAGCCATCCTTTTAAGCTCCTCAATTTCAGATCTTGATGCTCCGCTCAATTGCAACTTTCTGATTTCTCGCTCATTTCCCTGACGAAAAGCCTCTTGTAAGATCTCTTGAAATTTTAATTCAGCGAAGTTTTTAATCGATTTAATCATTCGAATTGATTCGCAGTGGACCGGAGGATTTGCAGTTACAAAACTCTTCAAAAAATGGAGTTGTCGACTTAAATCCGAATTACTGCAATAAATTCAAATTTTTACAACTATCATTCGTTCTAAAAAATAAGAATGAGCGATGGAAATACTGACCCTGAGAAAGTTGCGTTAACACCGGCGGAATTCGCTTCACTGTTCGGAAAGAGTCAAAGCTGGGGCTACCGCCAACTCTACGCAGGAAAGGTAAAGGCACTCACTGGTTATGGAAGAGTATTAATTCCAGCCTCGGAAGTCGAGCGTCTGCTTGAGACTTCCGGTCGCTACCTCGGGAATGATATACCGCCAAAGAAGGTAAAAGCAGGGCAGGTACCGGAAGAAGTTGAGCGCGATCCGTCCCGGAGAAGCTGGAAGCAGGCGTTGCGGAAACGCAGGAATGGCAATAGGTCAAAGCAAACAGAAAACAAATTAAACGGCATGAATTCATTGCGGCAGTCCGCACTCAAAAAACTGAATCGAAGCCGGGGCTGATTCGCCGCTCCCGACAGCCCGAAGGGTTGCGCGAAGAAAGCGAAGCCCGGGAGGTGCAAAACGCGCTAAAGCTCCCATCCCCTAAAAAAGAAAACCATTTTTTTTGAAAAAATGCTGATGCCGATCCCGACGCACACACCACAGACGCGGGGTCAAGAAG
>JARGOZ010000169.1 GCA_029213025.1 Verrucomicrobiales bacterium | reverse complement strand
GCAAGTTCTTAAGCCTTTGACTGAAAGAATCAGCGTGCATCACAAAAACGGCATCATCCACATTGTCTACACATCAAAAAACCATGAAGCATTTCGCAGTCGGGTTGACCAACTTTTAGAACAATGCTTTTTCACTCAGCGGCTTACTCCCGGCCAGTGTGAGTCGGAAGGGATTCGCCTCCTCAATCACCCCTCCAGCGGGCTTTTAGTAGTTCTCCACGCAGCACTGTAATATTCAAACCGATACCAAACATGATAGAAAAAAGCAACGGAGCCGATGAAGCCTCCACAGAAGCGCAAAGTGTTCTCGCTGTCATTGCGAGAGCAGCCACTGATGACAGTGTAGATATGGAAAAAATGGAGCAATTGCTACTCCTTCAAGAACGCATCCTCGACAAAAGGGCGGTTCAGGAAGCCAACCGGGCTCTCTATACTTTTCAGTCACTGTGCCCCCCGTTGGAAAAAAACTGTTCTGGCGGGAATTTCAGATTTTGTTCCCATGAATCGATGATGACGAAAGTCCGTCCGCTGATGGAGCGTTGCGGATTTTGTGAGAGATTCGACACTGGTGTAGATACTTCGGGCAATATATGTTCAGTGGTTTGCACTGTTGTCCACTGCCTTGGTCACAGCTGGACTTCGACCTTTCCTGTAAAGACGGACCGAACCGGTCAGAAAAATGAAATACAGGGGACCGGGTCTGCTCTAAGCTACGGAAAACGATACAGTTTTGCTGCCGCCATGGGGATCGTGTTTAAAGATGTCGATGCATACGGCAGGCAGTTGCATCACGGGCCGCCTAAAAAAATGGTGGCGAAAATTCCCGACTGGCAGCAGTCGACATCTGTTAGAATCGAAGGCCCGGGGAAATAGCGATATAGAAAAGAGACATAACCAGATGAATACAGTTTCAATCAGCGAATTTCGCAATATTCTCAACGGTAACTTCGACGCCGCAGAACCACAGAACGGAGTAGTGAAAGAGTTGTCGGCAAAAGATTACAGATCACAGCCCGGGCTCGGTCCTTCGGATATCAAACTGGCCAGTGAAAAGCTGGGTAATTACAGAAACCGTGGACATCTATTTCAGTTGGCCCGGGAAATTTTCACCCGACACCGGGACGAAAAGAGTCAGGAGATGCCACCGGGCATGTATGCTTCCCGACAACGCAAATGCCTAGATTTCGGTGCCCTCTATCACAAAGTTCTTTTTAAACCCGACTGCGTCAGTGAAGAATTCATCGTTCTCGATAAAGAAGCTAAAGCCGAAATTATAGCAAAGCGCAAAGAGCGCAAAATGATTTCTCCCGACTATCCCGTCGATTTTAATCCGCGCTGGAAACAGAGTGTAGCGGCAAAAAAGCAATTCGGACGGAACCTGAATGATGCGGAAAAGAAGCAAATACTGATTGAGAGACAGGCTGAATTTGTCGGGCGGCTGGATGAATTCAGCGAACATGTTCCCGAATACGCGGATTGGCTTGATCGGATTCGTCAGGAGGGAAAAACACTGATCACTGCCGAAAATATGGAGCATGCTCTGGCTATGGTCGATGCCCTGCATGATCTGGATGAAAACACCGTAGCAGGCGAATTGATGAATACCCTGCGCAAGAGAGATTGCGCAACTGAGGCGAGTCTGTTCTACAACCTCGAATACGTTGACGATCTGCCCTCCATTCAGACTAAAGGCCGCCCCGATCTGCTCGTCGATGATATTATTCTTGATGCAAAAACATGCCTCTGCGCGCATCCGAAGATTTTCGGTCGGGATGTGGAAAACTACCACTACGACACCTGCATGGCTATGTATCTATGGCTCACAGAAATGTTAAGCGGTCACCCTCCTGTAACCGGGCTGAATTTCCCGAAAAAACGGGTCGGATTTCTCGCTCAGGAAAAACAGCCCCCTTATCTGGCTAGAATCTACTGGATGCCGGATGACTGGCTTCACTATAAAAAAGAGGAAGTTCAAATTGAACTCAGCCGTATCGCACGGGCGTGGGGGCTGGGCGAATGGAGTCAGGATCTTATGCGTAATCAACAACAGGAGCTTACTCCGGGCAATTATCTGAAAAATCGCATCAGAAACTTCGACCCTTGTTGGGAGAATTAGAACTGGCACAAATCGGACGGGCTACCGATCCCGCCCGCATTATTGCAAGACTTAAAACCGGTCGGTAAACTATTTTATCTATTTTTCACACATGCAGGAATTTCTCTATCCGTTTGCCCTCGGGGTTGGCACTGGGTTGAACATCGCTATGCTGCTGATCCGCCACAAGAGGCGCAAACAACATCTTTCTCGATCCAGTAAACCATACCGGTGTTTAAAAAAAGCATCAGGTAATCCGGAGAGCTGTAACATCAGATCTCAACAGGATTTTCATCTCACTGATTCCGGTTTAAACGAAAGGCGCAGCTATGGCGGGTGACTGGATTAAAATGGAGACCAGTCTTGCGGAGAAACCTGAGGTTCTGGTCATTTCCTCACTTCTTGATATTGACCGGTATGCAGTGGTGGGTCGACTACACCGAATCTGGTCGTGGTTTGATGCTCATTCCGAAGATGGAAATGCCAAAGGGCTCACGACGCGTTTTATTGATGAACTCGTCTTTTTACCTGGATTTGCTGAGGCGCTCCGGAAAGTCGGCTGGTTGGAAGTCCGCACAGGCTCGCTTTCAATCCCCCGGTTTTCCCGGCACAACGGCCAGTCCGCCAAAAAGAGAGCTCAGGCCAGAAACCGGCAGCAAAAAGCCAGGAGCACCCTTAGCAATATCGCTGAAGCCCCGGAAACTCAGAGTTCCTGTCACACCGGCAGCGTGACAACTGAGTTACCAGAGAAGAGAAGAATAGAGAAGAGAAGAACCCACCACCACCCTGCGAAAAACGATGACCCCGCTCTTGCCGCAGCGGTATCGGGACTGCAGTCTCTGCAACCGGAATGGAACGGCTCTCTTACCCGCTCCGAAACAAAAGCCATCCACCTCGAACTGAATGCTTTCCGGGAGTATCCCTGGGATCTGGTTCGTGACTGGCTTCAATCTCAACCTGAAAAACCTCCATCCAACCGGCTCGAGTTTATCCAGACTGGCGGGATTTCCTCCCGTTCGCGCGCCACAAAATGGAAATCGTCTCAAATCGATAACACCACTAAATCCGATCCTTCGTGGCTTCCCGCTGACTGGAGACAAATCGCCACCGAAATCTCGGGAACGGATTGTTCGCTCTGCCCGGATTACCTAACATGGTGCAGGGAACACCCGCTGGACCGGGGTGACTTTGAGACCCGTTGCCGAAACCTGAACTCATTGTAATCCTGGTTATCCTCTCTATATGACAGCTGTAAGTGAATTCCGCCGCATGCCCGCAAATGATGACGCCGAACGCGCAGTGCTTTCCTGTATGCTCCAGGATCCGGTCAACCTGATTGCCGCAGCGGGGCAAATTCTTCATTCCGCAGCTTTCTACACTCCGGCCAACCGGATCGTTTTCGATCTTCTTACCGCAGGGTTTTCCCATTGCGAAGTTGACCTCGTTATGCTCCAAACCGAATTGCGAAAAAAAGGCCTGCTGGATAAAGCCGGGGGGGCTCAGTATCTGGCCGAACTCATCAATGACGTACCGACTGTGGCCATGTTCGATTACTATGCAGAGGAGTTGATCCGTAAAAGTCGCTGCCGTCAGCTTATCGAGATCTGCAGCGAGACGGCCAAAAATGCGTGGGAGGAATCCGGGGATCCGTTGGAACTGGCCCGGCGGTTGGAGGATTACAACTCCCGGCTCTTTGAATCTGTTGCCGCCACTTCCACTACAACCTGGAGAAACACCCTTATTCAATATGAACAGGAAATCGATTCTGCCAGGAATAACAAAGGTGGTATCCCTGGCCTGTCCACCGGATTTTCCGCTGTCGACGATATGACCGGGGGGCTGCAGAGAAATGAAATGTGGGTACTGGCCGGGCGCCCCGGAAGCGGTAAATCAGCTATAATGGTGAATGTGGCAGTTCACCTCGTCAAAGCAGGAATTCCGGTGGGTATCATTTCCCTCGAAATGAGTCGCTCAAAACTGGCTGGCCGAATCGTCAGCGGGATCACCGGAATCAACAGTCAAAAATTGTCGAGGGGGATGATGTCGGATGCCGATCGCAATGAAATCGGAAGAAGTGTATCTGAATCGTCCCTTTGGCCTTTATATATTGATGATCGCCCGGGTTTGCGCCTTTTCGATATAGAAATACAATGCCGGAAATGGGTAAAGAATCACGGAATCGAAGTCATTTTTGTCGATTACCTGCAGTTGGTCGAGCCGGATCAAAACAGAGAAATCGAAGAGCGTGAAGTAGCCGACAAATCCAGGGGGTTGCTCAATCTGGCCCGTCGCCATCAAATCACCACTTTTGCTCTTGCCCAGTTAAATCGCGGAGCCGAGAACCGGTCCGGGCCGCCCAGAAAATCCGATCTCAGGGGGTCGGGTTCCATCGAGCAGGACGCTCACGTAATCGCCCTGCTCGACCGGACAGATCCGGGAGACGAAAGTGCCATCATTACCGTCAATTGCATTATAGCCAAATGCCGCGAAGGCAGAGAGGGGACCGTGCCGTTGAACTTTAATCGCCCCGTAACCACCTTTTTTGAACCGGGACGATCAAGTTGCGGACGCTAAAAACGATTGCCGTCTTTACCACTGACTACCGGAAAAACAAACGCCGGAATTTTTGCTCCCCGGTTGTAATACATTCTGACTACCGGTTTTCCATACATCCGGTAACATTCCAGTTCAGGATGCCGGGTCGCTTCAGTAGCAAAAAAATCCACTTTGAGACCAAACTCCGGCAAAACCTCGATAAAGTTCTTCAACCCCACAGTCAGCTGCCGCTTTCCGCTTCCCTATACAGCCAGGCAAAATACTCTTTTCCTCACGATCCCTCAACGTTATCGATATCGACACCCCGAAAACCTTTCCGGCGGGCGGGATCCAGCCTTCCATTCATCACCGCTTTCGTCCGCCCGCCTTTCCAGTCAATATACCATTCGCCCTTCCACTCGCCCGGCTTGCCTATCTTCCGGTCAAACCGCTTTGCATCCGGGCGCAGTCCTCGTAGCACCATTGGGGATGTAAGGGTAAGAATATGCGAACTACCAGGATTGGCTCATCCTTCGCAAGGTCAAATATAATCAGAATCGCTATCAAATATACAAGTAATTTTATAGGATCAATCGCCTTGTGCCAATAGGTGGCTTTTCCCAAATTACCTCTTGCTTATCTATATCTTTTTAAATCTGTATTCTACTATGAAACATGTATTAGACAGAAAGGCTCAGGACGAGAATTACCTGAAAAAATGGGAAAAATTTTGGAGTGCATTAAGTGAACAGCAAAAAAGGGAATACATTGCCCTCGGGATAAACGGTCCGGAACTCAATTGCTTCACCACTTCCCGCGAAGAATTTGATGCTGACCGGGTGATATCCACAGTGGGCAGTGAGGTATCTACAAAGCCGGCGGTTCTGCTGCCGGAGCTGGAAACGATCTGGCTGGCAGAAGATGTGCCGCTGGCAATCGCGCAGACCCTCGGCAATCTCGGCTCTCCCTGCTACCGGGAATTCTCCACCGGTGAGCTGAAAATGTCCGAGGAATCCGGTTATGCATTGAGAACCGTTTTAGAGGTAATTCAAAGCGAGCCAGCCCCCGGACTGGGCCTGGTAATTGTTCTCAAATGGCTCGACTCCGGTTTGGCGAAATACACAGACAGAGAACTGGCTGCTGTGTTTGGAGTCACATTCCAGACTGTGTCAATTTGTCGCGAACGCCTGGCCGGGAGATTTGGCTGCCCAATATTTGCAGGTAAAAGTGAATCGGCGAAATCAAGCTATCGATTGAGTAACAAAAAGAAAATCGCCAGTAACGTCAAATAGGTGTTGGCTGAACGCCTTCACCGGGGATCGAAAGCATATATATAGATAAATATCCCGGAAACAGGTTGATTACCCGGAATTTTTCAAATGAGGTATTAACTATGAATGGTCTACTGTCTAAACATATAGAAGTCACCCGTCTCGGAGTTGCCAACACCGCCGATCTCAGCAACACGCAAATTAAAGACGCACTCAAACAGATTACGGAATTTGAATCTGCGGCAGACTGGCTTGCCGGGGATCTGCTGGCTGAACTGGCAACCCGTAATCCGCGACTTGTCAATACCAGCGGCGACGAACAGCTCGAGTTTGATTTTATGCGCCATCTGCCCGCCTATGAAGTAGCCAAAACAATTCCTCTCGATCACCGCCAGATCTCGCTTTCCTTTGCTCATCACCGGGAAATCGCCTCCGAGTGTGCAACGCTGGCTGAGATGGACAGTTGGCTGGCGAAGGCAGCTGAAGCAGGCTGGTCGCTGACTGAGCTGAGAAAGAGGTTGCGGAAGCGCAATGTTGACTCAGGGAAAGCTGGAAAGGTAACCGGTAAAATGGCATGGCTGGAACCAATCGCTCAATTTGTCTCTAAATGCTGCCGCAAACCGGTATCAGAATACACCGAACCCGAAAAGGCGGCCCTCATCAATACACTTCAGCCCCTGGTCGACTATTGCGAGAAGCTTAGGCTGAAAAATTGAAAAGCAGGTCCAGCTCTCTTCAGTTTTGACAGGAGTTCTATTCTGAATTCCAAACTTAATTTATTATGAATACTGTACTTTTAAGCCGACCGGTTGAGCCGGAAAAAAATTTTGATGTAGAGTCCAACACCGGAAACCTCGTCTACCGTTCTGCCGTTCATAAACAAATCCCGCATTCAGAAATGTTTGACTGGAGTGAGTTCAATGAAATCAAAAACTCAAAAGCCGATCTATTTGTTGTTCCTTTGGCTAACACCTTTCGCGAAGGTTATGAGTTAAGTGATGAGTTTGTCGATAACTGGATCAAAGCCATCGACGGACGACCGTTGATTGGAATCGGGATGGGAACCGGCGGAGCGGAAGTTGGACAAATCATGAATCCTTCAGCTAATGTGTTGCGATGGACTCGGAGTTTTTCCGCTATCTGGACTCGCGGTCGCATCACTACAGAGGCGTTGAGTCGCTTTGATATCCCTTCGACGCCTGGCACATGCCCATCACTGTTCGAAACTGGTAAACCACCAATATACCGTGGATTTAACCGAATAGGGGTCTCCAACGCATGCGGGAATATGAAAAGCCGCAAAGTGGAAGAGTTTTTTATTCAAAGAAGCTGCGGGACTGTCTTTGTCCAGGGGAATCGCGAAACACTTGATCTGTATAAGGATGGGAAACTTACAGAGATAGCACAGAGAACACTTGCAGCCGGTTTTGATCCTGCGAGGCTGAAGGGGTTTTTTGACCTGGAAAAATGGTCGAGGGAATTAAAAAAACATGATCTGCTTATCGGTCCGAGATTTCATTGTGCCAGCCTCGCTTTTGCCAGCGGAGTTCCGTCAGTTGTGATTCCGATTGATGTAAGAACTCAAGAGCTTTGCCAATCCTTCGGGATGCCTGCGTTGCCGTGGAATGATCTGGATGACTTTCAAAAGAGAATCTCATTTGACCCGGATGCCTTCGAAAGAAACAGGCGCTTTTTGTTCCGACGCTACAAAGCGTTTCTACACACTGCCGGTATATCGGTCAGCACTTCAAGCCGGTTCGATAGATAAAACTTCTTAGGAGAGTGTTTTGACAGACCTTCTGTTACGAAGCCAATGAGGTAGCCAGCCCGAACGGTCAAACCCCGGCCCCGCCCTTGAGGTCAGGCTGCCTTGCTCCTTCACTTTTTATTCTCCATACCGAAATCTGCCAAACGATTTACCTATGCATACGAAAACATTCTGCCTTGCCGTGCCGTGGATGGCCCTTGGAGGTGCTGACCGGTGTGGTCTTGATCTCCTGAAACTCTATTCCCGCCGGGGGTGGCGTACGATTGTGATCGCCTCCAGTCACAACGAGTACCGGCACAGGAAACGCACCGAATTCGAATCTGTAGCCGACAAGATATATTACGGCAAAGACGCCGCACCATTTCTCTGTCGGGAACGCCCGGCAGTGATCGTGATCAACAATTCTCATGAGGCATATTTGCAGATCGATGCCATCAGACAGGCATCTCCTCAATCCCATATCTCCTGTCTCATACATATGATACTGCCGGCGCCATGGGATTTTGAAAGCAGTATAAAACGATTTGAACCGTTTATTGACAGCGTTGTTACTATTTCCCGCCGACTCAAAGATGAACTGGTAACTTTTGGTATCGACGCAAATCTAATCACACCCATTCATTGGTTCGGGTTTGAATCCGTTCCGGTCCTCGAAAATGTCACAACTAATAGACCGGTTATCGTATGCCCTTTCCGGTTACACAAGCAGAAGCGCCCCGAATTTGTAATCGATATTGCCGCCGCATTTCGACGGTTGGGTGGAGATGCCCTGTTTAAGTTTGTCGGTGACGGCGCGGAGGAACGGAATGTGCGAAGACGGGCCGGCCGGTTCGGAGTGGAGGAAATGATTGAATTCTGCGGTTGTCAGGATTTTGCCGATATGCCCAGGTATTATGCTGAAGCCAAAGCACTGCTCTGTCCTTCCATTGATGAAGGTATTCCTCTCGCATACTTTGAAGCAATGCAATGTTCTTTGCCGCTTGCGGTATCCAATGTCGGGGCTGTTGCCGAGCTTGTCCCTGCTTTTTATCTGATCGATCTGCGATGTGAACGCGAAGAAATGAAATATGCCCGGCTTCTACAAAACCATCTGCAGAGCCGCAGCAGTCATGTATCTGAAATTGTCAGGAAACGAGTAGCCGGGGAATTCTCTCACAAAGTCTGGGCCCGTAGGATATCCGGTCTTTACCGGTAACAAATATTTCTATTCCACTGGATCAATTCCACCGGACTCAAACTCCGGCCTTCAGCCTGCCGGTTATAAGCCTTTACCAATAGGCTGTTCGGGAAAAGGGCTTTGACTTGGTGTCGGCGGAGACAGTCAAATCTGTTGAGAATAAAGTAGCCGCGAGGCTTCCCCCCCGTTACCGCAGCGGATTTTGACAAGCCGGGTTTTACACAAACATGAAGAAAATCTGTCTACAATCCCGTCTTTGCCCCGGTGATATTGTGATGCTGACCGCTGCGGTGCGCGATCTGCATATGTCCAATCCGGGTGAATTCGAAACCTATGTCAACACTACCGCCTCCGGGCTCTGGGAAAGCAATCCCTATGTAAAGGAGTATCGCAGACAACCGGGTATCACAAAAATCGATTGTCACTACCCTCTAATCCACCAGAGCAACCAGAAACCATTTCATTTTATTCACGGATACAGCCGGTTCCTCGCCGAAAAACTGGATGTAGCCGTGGAACCATCTGCGTTTCGCGGTGACATTTACCTGTCCAAACAGGAACGCAGCTGGTACTCCCAGATCAGGGGGATCACCGGGAACGACGCTCCCTACTGGATCATCAATGCCGGCGGTAAATTTGACTACACAATCAAGTGGTGGAGCCACCATCGTTTTCAGGAAGTGGTCGATCATTTCCGGGGAAGGATTCAGTTTGTTCAAATCGGGGAAAAAGGACATAACCATCCGGCTCTCACCAATGTGATTGATCTCCGGGGAAAAACCGATATCCGGCAACTGGTCAGACTGGTTTATCATTCTCAGGGCATTTTGTGTCCGGTCACTTTTGCGATGCATCTGGCCCCGGCGGTCCCCACCAAACCGGGTGCACCTAAAAACCGTCCCTGCGTTGTTGTTGCAGGCGGCCGGGAACCTGTTCACTGGGAAGCCTATCCCGGGCACCGCTATCTCCATACCCAGGGGGCTCTGGCCTGCTGCGAAACAGGAGGCTGCTGGAAAGCCCGAACGGTGCCTCTCGGGGACGGGGATATCAAAGACCGGAAAGAACATCTATGTTCCAGGGTCACCCGTGACAACCTTCCCCAATGTATGGATATGATTTCGTCGCGTGATGTGATCCGTGCCATCGAAAGCTATTTTGAGGGCGGACTAATTTCCTTTCTCTAACCAACCATCCTGTTCCCTGATTCAACATAATGAAACTCATCGCCAACCAGCAAAGACTTTTCCACAAAAAGGAATTTCGTATCTATGGAGCCCGCCGGTCCGGAAACCATGCTATCATTAACTGGATTTGTGCCAATTCCGCAGACCAAGGTAACTCGGTCTGTTTTTTAAATGACATCAACAATAATTTTCCTTTGAAAGGAAATGTTACATTCGGTTGCCCTCTCCCGTCACTACCGACCGAAAAGCAGACTCATCTCTTGAAAAAACCCGATCACCTCGTGATGTCGTTTGAAGAGGACAACGCTCTGAAATGGGCGGTGGAACTGGAGACGCCGTGCAAAAACAGGCAACTGATCTGGGTCAGAAGAGATCCCCTGGAAGTCTGGGCATCGCGACTCGCAAGAGTCGAAAAACTCAAGCAGGGCCTTGAAAGTCATAAAAGAAAAGGCCAACCATGGGAATTCAATCTTGTTGGGAAAAAAAGCAATGGAACTTTCAAATTCCTCGAGACCTGGAAATCCTATCATCCCGTCCCTGAAAATGTTCTGGTGATTCACTATGATCTATGGAATTCGGATCAAAACTACCGAATCCAGCTGGCGACCCGACTTAAGATCGGACTCAAAGATATCGGAAAAAAAAGCATACCCGGATATGGTTTCGGTCCGTCATTCGATTCTCCTCCTAAAGCAGGCGAGCTTCGCTACCCGAAACTCGTGCACCACCCCCTGATGCGCGAATTCGAGAAACAACTCCGGATCGGGATTTAAACATGGAAAACCTTTGAGCTACCAAATGAATAAAAAACTGTATCAAGCAGCAAAGAATATTCAGAGCCGGGTCTTTCTGGGAGGAAGTATTAGTCAATTTGAGAATGGCGGTCGAAATCAATTTATTCAGTTGTTGAAACGCGGTCTCAATCCCGACTCTTCCCTTTTGGACTTAGGATGCGGCTGTTTGCGCGGTGGTTACTGGACGATCCAATTTCTCAACCCTGATTGCTACGCCGGTATAGAGCCCAACCGGGAAATGCTGGCATGTGGAAAGAAAGAAATAGTTGGTCAGGATATTATCAATAAAAAACGCCCTGTTTTTGATCACAATGATCGATTCAATATGTCAGTGTTCTCCGGTCGCAGTTTTGATTTTGTGATGGCCGGTTCAATCTGGACTCACTCTCCAAAATGGATGATTAACAAAATGCTGCAGCAATTTGTAAAATGCAAAACTCCGGATGGAATCATGTTGGCTTCTTTTATTCGAACTCATCGGGCCGACAGGGATTACACGGGTAAAAACTGGGTGGGAAAAAGCCACAGGTCCAATCATCCCGGCCTTGTAATGCACCGCCTCGAATCACTCCAGGAGATCGCGGACTCATACCGTCTCAGCATTACTCATCCAACACCGGATCGAATCGAATCACCTTCGTGGGCTGTAATTTCCGCGAAGTAAACTTTTTCCACGACTCCAACTCATCCCTCTCGGAATTAGCTCTGTTATCCAGAGCTTCCAGGCAGAGCAACTGGAGTCTGTGATTCAGATCCTGACATACACCTTGCCAGGAAACAAAGATATCATACCGGGGTATTTTCCCGGTCCGGTTCATCCTCCGGAATACTCAAAAAAGCAGATCGATCCGAACCGGAAATCAATCGGTAATTGCTCCGTTTGATTAATAAATCGAGGTTTTAAGGTGGTATTTTCTTGAGCATAACCCAATCATCTTCCGGGTTCGATTTTTGCACACTCAGCGGTGTACTTAGAATAGAACATGCCTCTATCTATTTTCCCCCTCTCCTCTTTTTTTAAATCGCAACCATCTGCGATTATTTCATCCCTGTCACTGCCCTGCTCTGGATCCGGCATTTTGACAAGCCCCCCATCAGTAAAAGCAGGGGATCTGTTTTTTTATTCAATTACAAACAAAAACATATACATCACTATGACATCGTCCAGCAGTTCAAGCTATTACTCAAGCCCTTCATCCAGTTCGTATAGCCCACCCTCCAGTCAGGGATATTGCGGCGGGATCCGTCCGCCGGTCGTCTGTTATCGGGGAGAAATTTCCGCCGAATGGCTCCTTGATTCAGTCGGCAATCTCGATATGCGGGCTGTTAACGAATCGATTCTACCTGGAGTGGACGAGGGCATCTGTGGCGACGCTGCATCGCTAAACCATGACCGCAACTTTTTCAGCCCACACCACTCACTATTCGATGCCGCAAATTCGGGCGGATTCGCAGTTTCACTATGGTTCTACCCGGGTTCTTATATCAGTTCATCCTCCTCAAACTCCGGAGGTCCGGGCTATGGCACCGATCCGGATTTCAGCTATCTGGTCAGCAAAGACGGTGAATATCGGCTCGCAGTCCGTGAAGACCGCATCGTTCTTGAATTCTCGACCCAGTCTTCCGGGTCCTGGGACAAGTTTGTCGAGGTTAGCGGTGAATTCACCACCCTCGAATGGCAGCACGTTGTGTTCTGGTTCAAACCAGGTGACGAGGCCGGGCTTGCCGTAAATGGTGAGACGATCCAAACTCTTGCTCTCTCTTCGGGGGAATCGGTTGTTCAGACACAGGGAAATCTTTTTCTCGGGCGCAAAGATTCCGGATTGAACGGACATTTTGACGGTCGTATTGACGAGGTCGCAGTGTTTGATGCTGCGGTTTCAAGTCAGGGGGAACTCGACATTCTATACAACAACGGTATCGGTAAATTCTGGTATAACAATTGTTGGAGCAACTGCCCGGGGGGGAATCCCAGTTCGCAGTATTCCTCATCATGGGTCAGCAGTTATGGTGGTGGAGGGGAGAGTTCGTCGAGCTCTTCATCCTCAAATGAAAGCTCGCCGTCGTCGTCTTCCTCCTCGCCATCGTCTTCTTCTTCATCTTATTACGGCTTCTCGTCTTCCTCAATGAGTTCACAAAGCAGTCCGTCTTCAAGTAGTAGTAGCAGCAGTAGTAGTAGTGAAAGCCCGTGCCCATCTTCCACCTCTCTCAGTATATCCGATGTTTCGGGACTGAAATACCGGAAAGTCGCCCTCGACGGTTCGCCTGTTCCGGAGAGTCCTCCGGAAACGAAAGAGGAAACCGACCGCGATTCCGAGGAATCCTATATTGATGCTCTCACGCTGCAGTTGCGCCATGATACCTCCGATATCTACATACCTCTTCCAGGCAACGAGTTGGTTCTGCAAGTAAAGCGATCAATTCAGCCGGAAAATTGGGGCACTCACCCTGGCCTGCGACCCGGTCAATGGGTTGAGCACCCATTCGGTATGTGCTGGTCAACTAACCTGGTCCCGCATGTACAGATCGATTACAAAACGCAAAACAACCCTCCTTCAGGCCCCTGTCCTCAGGACGGCCCCGGGCCGGACTACACAACTGTGATCGATGAAAACGGACAGTCCTACCGCTTTGTTTTGATGTGGCGGGATGAAGGTGAAGATGAGAACGGAGAATACGTCCCACGCATTATGCCCAACTACGCGCCGATGCCATCGAACCGGACCGATCTGGAAAGTTTCCTCAACAAACTGGAGATTCTTAACCCATCAGCACCACGGAATGAATGGCAGCTCAAACTGACCAGGAAATTCGGGACTACTGTTACCTATCATGCACCGACTATCGAACGCAGCTACCGGACTAATCCCTATTCCACCAGCAGTAACCCGGACTACCAATACCACCACTATGCCCGGATTCAAAAAGTTGAGGATCGCTACGGTAATACGTTGACCTATCACGGGACTGAAAACTCTCTTGTGCCCGACCGGATTGTAGCGAAGTCCAAAAACGGTTCGCCACGGGAAATTCTCATCACCAAAAACGGTGCCAATCTGATTACCAAAGTTACCGATCCGGAAGGCAATGAAACCCGCTATTCTTATGATCACCCCGAAGTATTCGGTTCAACCGTCCACCGTTTGAAAACAGTTATCAACGGAGCAGACGAAACTACAAACTACGGCTATGATTCGGCTTCGCAGATCGATGACACTCCACGAGATCCGGAAAACACCGACCCGGTGGAAACATTCTATCATTACAATCTGACCTCAATTACCGATGGAAACAATCATACCTACACGTTCACTCTGATTCATGATGATTCGCAGAACGGTTTCATTGGAGCATGGTGGGGCGGGTATCACACCAAACGCGGGCTTCCCAGAATTATTCAATCAGTCAACTGTCCCGATGGCGGCACCAGCCGGTTTACACAGAAAGGTCAGCCGCTTCAGGTCGGTTTCAATATTAATCCAAACGAGGAAGGTGGGTATGATTCGGCTTTACTGCAAGGATCGCGCTCCAATGAAGTTCAGGATGCCGAAGGATACATCCGGACTTACAACTGGAGCAATCCTGTTGTGATTGATACCAAAGAACTGGCGAAATACTTCGGAGAAACCTCTTCTTCCAGTTGGTTTTTCCAGGCTATGTGGACAGCAATGACGGTAACCTTCAATTCTGTTGGAGGATCCGAACACGTCCAATACAACCCGGAAGCCGGTCTTTCCGAATCGCTGTTCCGCGACTACAGCAACAACACCACCACCTATTCTCATGACGACGAATGGAGTGCGGCCAGCCTGATTCCATGGCTTCCGGAGGTGATTTTGGCCCACCCTATGTTCAGTCAGAGATTTGCTGATCCCACCTCGAAAACCAATGCTCTGGGTCACACTCAGCATTACGATTACATCGCCACCGGTCCCAACGGCACCGGGCGGATCATGAGTAAAATGATCGACGAGGAAGGCCGGGTCACCGAATACGGAATCGATACAAACAGCGGTTTGCGTCAGTGGGAAACAGTCACTGATCCTGGCATGGGTATCATCAAAGAAACTCTCTTTGATTACGATGATGCCCGCCATCCCTCATTCATGACCAAACAGACCGTTATCGGCGGTACAACCGGGGGCGATCTCATCACCCGCTTTGAGGCCGATGAGTACGGTAACAAAGTCAAAGAAATCACAGGTGGCTCGGATGGCTCGACCATGTATGACGGCGAGGTGATCACCACTTCCACCTTTGATCTCAATGGCAACAAACTCACTCAAACTGACGGCAACGGCAATACCACGTCATTCTCCTATGACGGTTTCAACCGTATCTGGCAGACGCGGTTCCCGGTTGTCGACGGCCAGTTTGCCAACAGGGAAATCGTCTATGATGGCGCCGGCAACAAACTCTCCGAACAGGACGAGGAAGGCGTGCTCACATTGTTTGAGTATGATTCCCGCAACCGGCTCATTAAGACCACCCGTCAGATGGGGCTGGATGAGGATATCGTTACCGAGACCAGCTACAACAAACTCGGTTTCAAAAAAACGATCACCGGACCTCGCGGGTTTGTGACCATCAATACTCCCGATGCTCTGCAGCGGATCACCGAGACGATTGCAGCCTCGGGAACCTCCGAACAAACGGTTACCAAACTCTACTACGATGGACCGAACAGCGGAGCCGTGCTGTCTTCAGGCAAATTCAAGCCGACCCGTACAGTTGATCCGCGCGGCTACTGCGCCTGCGTCACCTACGACAAACTCTACCGTCCGGTTACCGCCGGGGCCGAGTATGAAGTCGGGCTGTTCGCCGAAACCAATACCACCTATGATAAAGTCGGCAATAAACTGACTGTAACCGATCCGCTAGGCAAAGTCACCTCCACCACCTATGACGGGCTCAACCGCCCGACGGTGGTGACCCATCCCGATGGCACCACTACCCAATCATTCTATACCACGGGTGATCTGGTCTGGAAAACCGTCGATGAAATCGGCGAAGAGGATGAAGTGGAATACGATGCCGCCGGGCGCAAGCGATTTACTTACTCGCCCGACCCGCTCACCGGACTGCGCAGTATCGAATCACCGACCATTGAAACTATCTATGATGATGCCGGTAATGTCATCGCCACAGTCGATCCACGCGGCAACCGCACCGATACCGAATACGACGAGCGTAACCGCCCGAAAATCGTGCGTGGTGCGGCAGTGATCGATGGCGAAGATCCGGGGCTTGCTCTGGTGCGTCCGGAAATGCTCACCGTTTACAACAAGGTGGGCAAACCGGTCAGTGTGACTGATGCCCGGGGTAACACCGCAACCACGGAATACGACCAGGCATACCGTGCGGTGAAAGTCACCGCTCCGCCGGTCGCTATCTTCGGAGAAACCAATCCACAGGCCACGGAAATTGAAACCGTCTACGACACCGCCGGCAATGTGCTGAGTGTGACCGACCCCAACGGCAACGTCACCCTCAACAGCTACGATGCGCTAAACCGGCTGGTCTCCACAAAGACCAACCCGACAGTTGTGGCCAGTGCCGCCGCGCATGCCGATGACATCATCGAGACCTTTGGATACGACGCTGATGGCAACCGAACTCTTGTCGTCGATGGCAAAGGCCAGAAGACCCGCTTTGAATACGACGGCCTCGACCGCCTCGTGGCCACGGTCTACGACGCAGATGTCGCCAAAGAAACCCGGGTTGAAGAGATCTACGATGAACAGAACCTCATCGCCAAAGTGGATGCCCAGGGCCGCCGCACCGAAATGCTCTATGATGATCGACACCGCCTCACCGATGTGTTATATATCGGCAGGTCGGTCGACGACCGGAAGATGGCTTATGACCCCTCAGGCAAACTGATCTCGGTGGATTACCCGAATGACCCGGGAACCAACCGACGGGTGGTCAATGCCTACGACAAGCTCGACCGCTTGATTTCCGAGCAGAACAACGGCGAAACCACCAGCTACGGTTACGATAAGTCCAACAACCGTGTTTCCACCACCTACGTGGCAACCGGAACGCAGATCGTGAGCACATTCGATGCCGGTAACCGCATGGACAAATGCATCGAGACACCGCTGGCGGGAGCGCCGCGAATCACGGAATTCCGCTATGACCTGAACGGTCTATCGGTCCACAAGTCTCTACCGAATCACGTAGAGGAAACCGAAGTGCGCGATGCCCAGAGCCGCCCGCTATCCTGTGTCTACTCCGACACCGGCGGTGAAACCTACCGCTGCGACATGCAGTATGACGCTGCAGGAAACCTCATGGAGATGGA
>JARGOZ010000168.1 GCA_029213025.1 Verrucomicrobiales bacterium | reverse complement strand
GAAAGTTCAGGCGGTGGGGAGCGCGTCGATATGTGCCTCGGCCTTCATAATAGCACTAACTCTGTTCAAACTGATAGATATCTACATCGGCTTTAAAGCGGATGAAGATGCTCAGGAAGACGGACTCGACTTCACTGAGCATTCCACAAATGCCTATCCCGACTTTTGAACTACAGAAAGGTAGAGTTATTCCTAGTGGACGCGTTGGCCGGGAACTGCGCCCTCGTCAGGACTCAGAACAAAGATATCTTTTCCTCCCGGTCCTGATGCAATGATCATACCTTCACTGACTCCGAATTTCATTTTTCGGGGAGCAAGATTGGCAACCATCACCACCAGCCGACCGACAAGATCTTGCGGCTCGTATGCCGCTTTTATCCCGGCAAAAACCTGGCGGGTTTCGTCTCCGCCGAGGGACAGTTTTAGCTGAATCAGTTTGCGGGCTTCAGGCACTTCATTGGCCTCGATAATTCTGGCAACCCGAAGGTCGACTTTCGTAAAATCGTCGAAGGTAATTTCATCGGCAAGTGGCTCCGCTTGCAATGCCGCATCATCGTCGGACCAGGTTGCCGGGATGGTTGAGGCCGCTGCGGATGCTTCCGATTCTTCGCGGCTTTCCTCAATCATCGCGGTAATTCTGACCGGATCGACTCTCTGCATCATGTGTTTGAACTTACCAATTTTGATTCCTGTGACAGGTTTTTTGGATTGTTCCCATGAAGTGAGTTGTTCTCCGAAAAGTTCTCCGGCTTTTGCCGTGATATCCGGCAATACCGGAGCCAGATAGATCACAAGCTGCCGGAAAAGATTCAATGTCACGGTGCATACGTCCTGTAACTCGGAAGCTTTTTCCGGGTCTTTTTTCAATTCCCAGGGAGCGTTATCCTCGACGTACGGATTGGCTTTGTCGGCCAGATCGATGATCAACCTCATCGCCTTGTTGTAGTCGCAATTTTCGTAGTGCTCAGCGATTTTGTCTCCGGCCGCAGCGAATTCTTCAAATAAACCGCCATCGTCCGGGTAGTTTTGCGACAGGCCGGTTTGGGCTACGAATTTTGCTGAACGGCTGGCCAGGTTAATCACTTTGCCTACCAGATCACTGTTAACGCGGGACTCAAACTCCTCGAAATTGAGATCAATATCCTCCACCTTCGCGTTCAGTTTTGAAGCGTAGTAGTAGCGCAGATACGAAGGATTGAGATGCTCGAGATACTTGGAGGCACGGATGAAAGTGCCTTTGGATTTCGACATCTTTTCGCCATTCACAGTCAAAAATCCGTGGATGTGTACTTTTTCCGGTAAATTGAAATTCGCCGTCTTCAGCATCGCCGGCCAGAAGAGGGTGTGAAAATACTGAATGTCTTTACCAATAAAATGGTGTACTTCGCAGTCGTCATTTTTCCACCAGTCGTCGAGTTGCTCGCTGTTGGCTTTGCACCACTGCGCTGTGGAGCCGATGTAACCAATCGGAGCATCGAACCAGACATACCAGTAGTTGCCCGGAGAGTCCGGAATCTCGAATCCAAAATAGGGGCCGGGACGGGAGATATCCCAATTCTTCAGAGGTTGATTGAGAAAAAAGTTCTTCAGATAGTTTGCGCTTTCTTTTTGCAGCGTTCCCGACTGGGTCCACTCCGCCAGAAAGTCGTGCAGCTTTTCGATCTCGACAAAGAGATGAATTGATTTGCGAACTTCAGGTTTCGTTCCGGAAGTGGTGCTCACCGGATTGATAAGATCCACCGGACTGTATACCTCATTACAATTCGAACAATTATCTCCGGGCTGATCTTCGCTGCCACACTTCGGACAGGTTCCGCGCACGAACCGGTCCGCGAGAAAGGTTCCCTGCTCGACATCAAAGAGTTGTTCGATCTCTTTTTCCACCACCATGTCAGCATCCCTGAGAGATTTCCAAATTTCGTTACAAACTTCCCGGTTTTCTTCGCTGTTGGTACTGCCGTAGTTGTCAAATTCGATACCGAATCCGGCAAAGTCCGACTGGTGGGCTTCGCTCATTTCCGCAATCCACTCTTCCTCAGAGCGTCCCTCCTGACGGGCGCGCAACATAATCGCAGTGCCGTGAGTATCGTCCGCACAAACATAGATGCACCGGTTACCGAGCATTTTTTGAAAGCGAACCCAGATATCGGTCTGCAAATATTCTACCAGATGGCCAATATGAATATGACCATTTGCGTAGGGAAGGGCTGAAGTGACAAGGATTTGTCTCATAATAATTCGGACCGTGACAGTCGTTCGCAATCCCCAATTTTCAACAGGCACTTAAAGAGCTTGTGATCATTCCGGGTTGTGGCTAATAAAAGTAGTTTCCCGGATGCGCAAAATTTCCGTTTGTACCCGCTGGAAACCCGAATAAACCATTCGATTTTGTAGATATAGATTTTATAATTATTTTCGAAATTTCCATTCTCTCCTGTTCCGCTCCGTAATGAATCTCTTCAAAATTGATGAGTATCAGGTCGATCAATCACCGATCGGGGCGGGCTGTACCGGCGAGGTTTTCCGGGCCACTCATATTAGGTCCGGTAACACGTTTGCAGCCAAGCGTTTTAATTCGATGGCGATTGACTACAGATTGCTGGATTCGATTTACCAGCGCTATCAGGCTGCCCCGGAGCACGAAGGAATTGTGGAATTACAATCCTTCCGCTTCAACCATCCGCCCTATTTTGCGGTAACATCATTTGAAAGTGGCAAGCGACTTCTCAATGCCGGTCCTTTTAAAGAATCGAAGTCCTGGAGTCTGATCAAACGTCTCGCCGCTGCTCTCGATCACGCCCACAAATACGGCCTGGTGCACGGCAATCTTCACCCGGGAAACATTTTTTACAGCATTAGTGAGGAAGACTGCGTGACTTTACGGGTCGGGGATTTCGGAGCGGGCATGATCGGCGAGGCTCATCACGTTGACCTTGATGAAACCGCTTATTACGCGCCCCCGGAGCAGTTGCTTTGCCTGGGGCGGGATCACCGGAATGGCCAGGCTGAAAGGTGGGATGTATACCGTTTCGGTGCGGTGGCTTTCTGGCTTTTGAATCAGACTCCGCCGAGGGGAAAGCTTTATCTAAAATTGCGGTCACAGCAGATCGCTGAAAGCGGAGGGCGTCCGGTCCCGGTCGATCCTGTGGCGCTGGCTACGATTGTGGAAAAGGATGGCAAACTGCCGTGGCGGAGACGAATTGGCCACGGCAGAAAGGAAGAGCGCTACAAAGAAATTATCGAGCAGTGTCTGAAGCTGAATCCGGCAAAGCGTCCTGTGGATATGCGGGAAGTCCACCAGGCCTTCGAGGATATAGAGAAAGAATTTGCGCTCCTCGATACGGAAGAGAGGGCTGCTGCGGAGCTGGTGGCAGCGGAAAGCCGGGTGACCCGCGAAAGGATTAAACAAAAAACCAAACTGTTCACCGCGAGAGCGTTGGTAACGATCCTCGCCGCGGCCGTAATTATTGCGACTTTTTACCTCGTCGAATATCTGCAAATGTTCCGGGAGGAAAAAGTTGTGACCAGTGAACTCGGTCAGGAAGTTTCCAACCTGAAAGCCCACCGGAGCTTTCTCGGTAACAAACTCGAAGATACCGTTGTAGAGCTGAAACAGTCCCGCGCGGCGGCAGATGCTTCCTTTTACAGCAGTATGATTCTACGCGATATCGGCGAACAGACCGGTGTCACTTTGATGAAGGATCTGGAAAGGGCGCGGACCTATTATGTAGGCATTCTGAAGGAGGTTTCTCTCAAGCCGGAAGCTTTGGCGGAAAGGGCCCGTGCCCTTCACAGTCTTGCCCATATCGAAGAGAAGATGACCCGCAACGATGAGGCCCTCGATCATTTTCAAAAAGCGATAAATGCCTTTGAGAAGACATTAAAGTCGAACAACCCGACACTGGACGAAGAGCAGCGGCACGACACCGTTTCCCGTCTGGCTGACTGCTACGAAAATGTCGGAATGCTGAACGAAAAGCCCGGCAGTGAGGAGGCGCTCGAGGCGCTTTCCATGGCGATTTGGTACTTGAAACAAGTACTGATAAACGATCCAAAGGATACCCTCGCCGCCACCCGTCTTGCGGAGAGCAGCTTTTATCTCGGGCAGACACTGGACAGGCGGAATCGTTATGAAGAAGCGATTTCCGCCTATTCCGAAGCGGCTGAGCAGGCTGTAGAACTGAGAAATCAGTCCCAATCCGATGAGAAAAATGAAAATCTCGACAGGATGATCGCCAACCTCCAGTTTTTCGCTGCGGAGTCTCTGCGGAAAGTCGGCAGGGATGAAGAGTCTGTTGATGCCTACATCGCAGCGATCGAGTCGATTGAACGGTTGAGAAGCCTCGAAGGTTACGCTCGCGAAGAAACCATTATGATGGCGAAGAGTTTTCTCGCTCTGGGAGACATTTTCGACGGAATCAAAACGATTGGGCGCGAAGATAAAGACCAGGTCTACAATGAAGCCCTGCGCTTAATTGTCCCGTTGAACCGGGTGTCACCGGAAAATGTCGAGATTGCCACTCTGATGTGTCACAGTCTTACCCGGCTGGCGAGGTTGGAGTTGTCGGCCGATCACTGGCGGGACGGGTACAACCTTTCCGTTCGCGGCATCGAAGTTCTTGAGACGGCTCTCGAACAACATGAAGGCGATTTGGAAGGACAGATTCAGCTCGCTGAGGCGCGTCTCTGGCATCTCGATTTTATCGAAGACAACAAGACGAAATCCAGAATGGTATCGCTTCGCGGAGTGGAGTCGGCCACGAAGGCCCATAAAATTTTCGTCAGTGAAGCCGATAGATTCAGTGAACCGGTGAAAAAGCGTTACGATATCCGGCTGCGACGGATTTTTTCCTCCTACAGCACGATTTGCGCGGAACTGGGCCAGAATAAAACCGCCTCGGAATGCCTCAACTACGCTTCGTTCAAGTTGAGCTATCGCAATGGAACCCGGTAGAAAATGAGTACCGCTTTTTCTCTTTCGCTGTAGTACTCTCTGCTATGGAATATTCGGTTTTTGGCAATCGACTCACCGGTGGTAGCGGTATCGAAGAGTTGATGGATGATCTCGGCAACGCTCTCGTTAACGGCGGGCCGGAAACCCGAATGCTGGGCGGCGGGCAACCCGCCCGGATACCGGAACTGACAAAAATCTGGGAACAGCGAATCCGGGAAGTTATCGATGAACCGGGCGGCGTGGACCGGCTCGTCGGAAGCTATGATCCACCGAGGGGCAACCCGGGCTTCCTTACCGCGCTGGCGGATTTGTTTCGGGAAAATTTCGGTTGGCAAATCACCGAGAAAAATCTGGCCGTGACCAACGGTGGACAAACTGCGTTCTTCTTTCTTTTTAATGCCCTGGCCGGTCAGTTTGAAGACGGTCAGCGAAAAAAAATTCTACTGCCTCTCGTGCCCGAATACATTGGTTACGCCAATCAGTCCGTGGGCGTTGATCTTTTTAAAGCCGTAAAGCCCCGGATCGAAAAAATCGGCGCTCACCAGTTTAAATACCGGGTCGATTTTGATGCCCTCAAAGTCACCGATGATATTGCCGCGATCTGTATTTCCCGTCCAACCAATCCAAGTGGAAATGTGCTGACCGATAACGAAGTAAAACATCTTTCAGAGATCGCGAATGCTCACGACATTCCCTTTATCATCGACAATGCCTACGGTGCGCCGTTTCCGAATATCTTTTTTGCCGACGCCAACCCGTATTGGGACGATCACGTCATTCTTACCCTGAGCCTATCGAAAATCGGTCTGCCCGGCACACGGACAGGCATTGTTGTAGCTGATGAAAAAATCGCGGCGGCGATGTCGTCCATGACAGCGATTGCCGGATTATCGAACGGCAATGTCGGGCAAACCATCATGGAGCCGCTCGTGAAAAGCGGGGAAATCTTGCGTTTATCCCGCGAAGTGGTGAAGCCCTTTTACCTCGAAAAATCCCGTCAGGCCCAAGCGTGGGTAACTCAGTATTTCGAAGATGATCTGCCATACAGGGTTCACCTCAGTGAAGGGGCATTGTTTCTCTGGCTGCATTTCGCTGATTTGCCGATCACCACCAAAGAGCTCTACGAAAGACTGAAAGCGAGAGGCGTCCTGATCATTTCCGGGCACTACTTCTTTTTCGGTCTCGATGAAGACTGGCCGCACTCCCGGGAATGCATACGCATGACCTACACGATGGATGCGGAAGTGGTCGAGAGCGGGATCCAAATCATCGCGGAGGAAGTCGCCCGGGCCTACAGAGAGGGCGCATAGATAATAGAAGCGCCACAAACTCAACTCAGCGGAGGTATATGGCACTTTGATTTCCGGGATGCGTTTATGACACAAATGAGTGCGTGATCGGCTGGATTCCGGTTAAAAAGAGGGCTCGGTCATATTTTGAAGGTTTTTGCGGCACCTACTTTGGAAGTGAGAAAAGTCTGGAATTCAGGAAAGTTACCACTGGACCTCCGTGTCTCGACTCAAGGAAGAATGGCCGGAGACCAATTTAGAAGTCAGCAAATCTTGACTTTTCGCTTAAAAATCCATAAAAGCTACAGGATGAATGAGGTAAAATCGAATTTTCACCCATCCTTCCCCTGAACCCCATACAACCCGAGGGCCGCAAGCTGCTTGATTCTTTCCCTTAATTATCCAAATTCCGATCACCTCGAGATTCGAGACCTTTGTCAATCCTTATACTTATTAGTTTCATCTGTTTTGGAATACCCCACAATCCAAAAGCCGTTTTTGACATATGACACAGAAAGAAGCAATTTGATGTCGATCTATGAGATACTATAAAGCCGCTTCTTCAAGGTTGATTCATCTGGGCCCCCTACTCTTTTTCGGGTTGTTGCAAATGCTCCGATTCAGTGGGGCGGAGGAATTTGCATCCATCGCTGGAACGACCATTGAAGCCGAGTTGGAGCAAGACTTCGGGTACATGTTGAAATTAAAGAGAGCCCCTGATGGCAGTGCATTATGGATTTCCCGTTATATGTTAGACGATGAGACCTTGAAGATGGTGAATAAGTCGGTGACTCTTGAGCACCGCGTCACCGTCGATATCGATGATGACTTACGCGACGCTGGTGCAACCCCACAATGGAAGCTCAACTTGCCCGCCTGATTGGCCTACCAAGTGGCTTCAAATAGAAAAATTCAACCGCTTAGGATCCTTCATTCTGCAGGTGCTCAAGAAAGAGATGGTAGATTCAGCAGTAATCTACGAGGAAATTCTAAAGAGGGAATTGTTACTACGGTTTCTGCTATGTCTGGATCGACCCAGGTTTTCGATCAGCTTGGCGAGCTATTCCGCTTTGGACTGTTGGGAAAGTGTCCAGTCAATGGAGACCCAGTAGCCATGGCGTCATATTCGATTGAGAAGAAGAGAGAAGTGGCAGCCCAGCGAGCCGTTGATCGTGCCATGGAGATCTGGGGAAGGGAGACCACGCCTCTAATTCGGGCTCGTCTTCTAGGTCCTTCGGGATGCCTGAACCATGAAGCCTATACTTCGTTGCTCGACCCTGGAACAATCGAGATGTTCTCCAACCTCATTTCGCAGCAGCCCGATGGACCCCAGAAAGCATGGATGGAACAGCGCTTTGCTGCCCATAAACGCCACCTCTATTTCTACCTATTGTTCGCAGATGATTTAAACATCGAAACAAAAGCCCGGATTGAACACTTTATCCGATCACTGCCAAATGAAACGCTGCTTCTGACAGCTGCAGCTAATGCGTTGTCACGCTGTCCGCCCCCTTTCGATTCGACAGTGATTCTAATACTTGAGGGTGCAGCAATCACAGCCAGAGAAATCGATCACCTAGCTGAAAATTTTGCGTTCATCCCCCGAGGAATTGTAGATAGATACTTCCCCAAAGTTTACCAATCCGACCCGAAGTCACGACTTTTCGGAGCGCTTCTTTCGCTTGGGAGTGCCAGCGAGTGGGAGTTTTGGATTGAAAATGCCGACAGCTCGACGGCTTTTTCGGATGCTCTTAAGGCGGGGAGTGCCAATCTACTAGCGCCTCAAATTAAATCCTATTGCCTAGCTGCCAAGAACCTCGAATCGTGGCATTGGACAATTCTTCGACGACTCGCATGGGATAAAGATGATTCGATTCCGACGTGTATCGAAATCGCACTCAGCGATGTTGATGTTAAGGTCCGACACGCAGCCATTAGTAGTTTGGCCAACCACTATGCCGGGTGGCGACCTAAGGGGAGGGTAACGACCCCTCCTCACGTGCCCAAGTCGAAGAAGTTGTTTGAACAGTTTAAATCCGATCCGTATTCCTACACTGCATTGAATGCGAAAAAGGGGCTCGAAGCACTCGAAAAACTCGGAGTGGAATAGGGAGCGTGACATTGCTATCGCGTCACCAGAACTGGTGTAGTTTCTTTCTCCTAGCTTTAAGAGTTGGTGAAGTTTCGTAAGTGTCAATTCCAGCCCCGATTGAACTTAGCATTGAAAACGTTGAACATTTCGATCTATGCTCAGTTTTTACGCCTTCGAAAACTTGTGTCAGGAACTTGCCCCTTTTGTGATAAGTGTTCAAATTCTTCCAGATTTGCCGATGTCGCCCGAATCACGAATCGGCAGAAGAATGTTTTTCGTAAGCGTAAAGCCGACCGGCTATTGACTTTCGCAATTTGATTGAGGTGCTGTCGTTTCAGGAAGCGACGGACAACGAGTTCTCTTGTTCCCTGTGTCGTAACCAGGCTGCCGGTGTGATCTCCGGGATTTGGTGATTGGTCATCGAAGGTAGTCTGGTCAACACATCCCTGAGATACTCAAGCGGATCAATTCCCCGATCCCGGCAACTGGTGATGATTGAGTAAATCACCGCACTCCTCCAACCTGCTTCTTTATCCCCGATAAACATCCAGTTCTTCTTACCGACGGCAGTTGGACGGATCGCGTTTTCACACAGATTGTTATCGATTTCCACCCTGCCGTGATCCAGATACACCGTCAGTAATTCCCATTGTTCGAGCGCATAGGATATGGCACGGCCAAATAGACTTTTCGGTAGATGGTTTCCGCTTTGCCTATATTCGATAAGTTTGTTTTTGATACTTTTGACAATCGGCCGGCTGCGGTCCCGGCGAACCGTTTTCCTCAATTCGGGACCGGCTCTGCTTTCCCGTAACTCCCGCTCTATATCGTATAGTGATCCGATCTCACGAAGAATCCGTGTTGCCCGGGGTTTGCTGTCTCCCTGCTGAAAGGCGTCATGGAACTTTCGTCTCGCATGGGCCCAGCACCCGGCCAACCCGACCCCGTCACGTTTTGAGGTAAATGCTGGATAAGCCCGGTAGGCATCGCATTGAATGATGCCGGCAAAGTCATGCGGCACCACTTCCTCAAGGCACTGATGACCACGTCCGGTGTGCCATTGGTAAACGGTATCACCACCGGGACGATGACTGGTCCAAAAATACCCCTGAGCGGTTTTACCTTTGCCGGGAGCCAGGTACCTGATGGGTGTTTCATCGACTTGAACATAACCATCGGAAAACAGTTCAGCAGCCATGACGCGCACTACCGGACGAAGCCATTCTGCAACCAACTTCACGCCGTTGGACATAGTTTGCCGGGAAAGTTCGACCTGGTATCGCTGTTTAAATATCTGTTCCTGGCGATAGAGAGGCAGGTGATCTGCATACTTACTGACCGCGAGATGGGCGAGCAGCCCCGGCGCCAGTTTGCCCCGCTCCAGCAGTTTTTCGGGAAGTTTCGCTACGATTGGTGCGGCTTCGGGGCTGGCGTTCTTTACATACTTTGGCCGGATCGTTCTCCGGCACAGAAAGCGGCCCGGTTGGTAGTCGAGTTCTTCACTGATTTCCTCGCCAATGCGCCGCCACGCTTCGGGGCAGGCTTTTACCGGATCGGGTTCGATGATGATCTCCTCGACCGGCAGATGGTCCGGTATTCCCGGTTTTCGTTCTTTACCCGATTTGGGGCGGGAACTTTTTTCCGCTTCGATCAATGCCTCCGCCGCTTGGTCGTCCGCGTCGGAGGCTTCGTCCTTTCCCGGCGTATCGAGATCATCAAAGAGCTCAAGCTGGTTGGGATCGATCCGTTCGCTCTTTGCTCCGTAGAGTTGTCGAATGACATAGTCGAGCTTCTGACGCAGCAGACGGTTTTCTTCACGGAGCAACTCATTGTCTGCTTTGATCTGCTCGAACTCCGTCATCAAATATTACCTAATCAGATGATTTCTAATTGTCATCTAAAAAAGGTTAAGAAATCTAAATATAGAATCAGTCCCGTTCAAACCACGCTCTGCGACAACCATCACGCAGGTCGATTCCATCGGTAAGCATGGCGAGGGCTTCCGGAGCCAGACTGATTCGGGGACTACCAATGTCGGAGGATTTGGGCCAGGAGAACGTGCCCTGCTCCAATCGTTTGGCCATGACCCATAACCCGGTTCCATCAAAATAGAGAAGCTTGATCCGGTTGCGCCGCTTGTTGGCAAACACGAAGACAGCGCCACTGCGGGGATCGACCTTGAGTTTATCCTCAGCAAGAGCGTAGAGCCCATTGAAGCTTTTGCGCATATCGCAGGGTTCAACAGCGAGGTAGATTCTGAGGCTTCCGGAAAAACTGAGCATCACTTTTACTTTGCTGTGCCTAGGGCATTGATGAGGGCAGCGACCAACTCCACCTCCTGCCGGGAATGGAGCGAAACCCTACAGCCATTGGGTAATTCGATTTTAACACCATCTTTGTCCGCACTCGTGGTGCCGGGTGTAGTTTCAATCATGAGAAACTGCGATTTCGATGCGGCGCGTTTTCTTTGTCGCCCCCTGGTCTTCTGATTGCGTCTCGTCCTGATCCAATGCGCAAAGGTCGTGTATTTGATGCCATAGTGCCGGGCGAAAGCTGCACCGCTCATTCCGCTGCGATCAAACTCTGCAAGCAGAGCATCGCGCCGCTCGACCGGGATTTGGAGGCGTCCTTTAGAGTCTGCCTTGATAATCTCCGCAGACTCCTCTTCGAGGCTTTGAATTGAAGATGTCATAGATCGAAATCTTCAACGGATTCAACGCTAACTTCAATCGGGGCTGGAATTGACGCTTACTGTTTTTCGGAACATTCTGCAGACGTCTGAAAGGTCAGGATATCTGAAAATTATCAGGGCTCACAAGAGGTGTGGTCCGGCTATTCTACCCCCACGAACCTTGACGCAAGCATGTTTTTATGGCCAACTCTTCCAATAAAAACGAATTTATCGCCCTTCCTTCCCCTGCTCACTATCTAACCCGAGGGCCGCAGGCGGGTTGAATTTTATCCTTGATTATCCAAATTCCGATCACTCACTTGCTATCTATGATTTTTGGCCCGGCGTCACGATTTGGTCGAAGATGAAACTGATCAGCCATATTTTGTAGATCCGGCCGGTGAAGTGAAACAATCAATACGAACAATAAATATGAACCACATGCTGTTTCTTTCCATAGGTATCAGTTTTCTCTTTTTGGCAGACATAGCGGGCCAGAAGTTGGCCGGGGAGCCTTCCCAAAAAGCCAGGGACATGGTTTTTCCGCAGTTTCAGCTGAATGATAGTGGATTAAAAGATGCTGTCGAGGCGTGGAAGGAAGCTACAAAGGCGGCGCATCCGAAGAACTATGGCTTCTATCCGACAATATCCGGAACTACCTATACTTTCGATGATGTAAAAATTTCACTAACTCTTAGCGGTGTAAAGGCGACCGGTGCACTGGAAACTATCATCAGTGAATTTAACAAAAAAGCTACCCGATACATTCTGGTGATTGAGTGGAATGATAACAACGTCAAAGTGCAGAGTGAATCGACATCGAGGGGACGCGGGAAAGCTTTGAGCATACAGCTTCCCCGTTTCGAAATTGAAAACCAGACATTTATTGATGCCGTTAAGCACTGGTCCCGGTTGGTAAAGATAGAAGATCCGAAAAAAGACGGCTTGGCGTGGACAGCGACCCACCTGCGGGACAAATTTGCGCTTTCTGAACGGTTTACTTTGACCATTGAGCCCACCAGCGCCCTCGACTCTCTCGAAAGAATTTGCAAGGCCGCAAACGCTTCGGTGGTATGGGAACAAACGAGCTTTGACGGTCGTACCTACGATGCCTGCATTATCCAAAATGAACACAAAGCCGAGTTGAAGACCATCTATACATGGACCAGTTCGGATGAATCAAAGAGTTTAAAAGGCCGGTTCATGAGGCTGGACAATGGAATTGTTCAGATTCATGCAGAGGAAAGCAACCGGGCCATCTCAATTTCATTAGAAAATCTCAACGAAGAAAGTCAGAAATTGGCCACAAAACTATCGGAACTAAAAAGATAAACAAATTCGCTTTTGCAGGAAAGTGGACTCTACAATCCAACCAAAGCACGTTGATTGCAAACTGCCGTGGGAGAACGAAATTTGAAGAGCTTCTCGGCGATGAACACCTTGATTCCGCAAAGGTCGATGAGCCTCCGAATCGTGAAACAGGAAAAGTTAGCCAACGTCAAACTGAACACCCAAACGCAATGCCCGCCTTGTAGTGATGTCCTGATTAACCGGGAGAATCGAGTGTCGGCATATTTCAGCCTCGACCCTGTGCCCGAATTCAGTGATGGATGCGACTCACTCAACTGATGTCAGTAGACCAATAGCCCCAAATCGAGCCGCGCCCCCAAAATACTCTGACCGATCTTTAATTTTTCCGAAACAGTCTCACAAAACGGTCGTATTATGAATATGTCGTTCGGTTTCCTTGATTCCTTCGCAAAAGAGGGGGCTCAGCTACGAAATCCGGTAAAACACATGGTCAGAAGTGAGTTTTTCCGGAAGCCGTGACCGGCAGAGGTCTGGCTTTCCATTCATCATCCGGCAAGGCTGCTGATTGCTACAGCGATTAAGCCGAATACGAAAGGAACCAGAAACAGTCCAAGGATAACCCAGACCAGTGTTTTCCCGGTGGTGTCGAGTTTTTTCGCATCTTCGTAGCCCTCCTGAAATAACAGGCAGCGGACATGGACAATGAGTCCCACAAGAGGGATTAACATCAGCAGGCTCCACTCCGGCTTCATGCCGATATTCTTCAGCCGGGACCATGCCAAACAGATCTGAACAAAGCCGCCTATGGCGCTGATAATGAAAAAAGCGATGCCTATACTGGATGCTCCGCCCCGTGAACTGTTTCCCATTGCAGCACCCACAACCGCCCCGAAAATACCCAGTACAATGCCGAGAGCAATGGTTCCCAACCAATACGTCACGCGAGTCAATCCGCCATAGTTTCGCGAAGGTTCACCGAAGCTGGTGTGCCGTAGCTGGCCCTGAACCTGCGGAGTGGTTACCGGAGCGGAGGGGGCATACGTGGCGGAGGGAGCGACCGGTTGCTGAACGGGAGTGTGGGAATGAGGCGAGAAGCCGGTTGCAGGCGGACTGTCAGTGACAGGGGGATTGCCGAATTGGGGGACCGTAATGGAAGAACCGCATCCCACATGAGGGCAATTGATGGTGTTGCCACTCCATTCCGGTGGGACATCAATGTTATTGTGGCAGGTCGGACAGGGAAATTTCATTGGTTCGGTTTGCCGGGTTGCAAGATTGATCGCGAGTCGCAGAAGTTGAGCAGATTAGCACAAGTACGATGGTTTACCTGAGTAATGGAAAACGCAATTCACGTATCCAGTCACCTCCTCGTAGTCACAGGGGACGGGACAAATATCGAAGAAACGCAAAAAGTTGCGCGTGCTCATTCAAATTTGAGGAATCAGAAAAAGCCACGGTGCCTTGGCTCCAGCTTGTATTTATAGGCAACTCTTCCCATGAAGCCGAAATTTCACCCCTTTTCAACCTGCACGCCTCAATCCCGCCGGGACCGACGCCCCGATAAAAATCCTCGAAAAAGCCATTAACTCCAGCCGATCGTTTCTATTTCCGAAACAGTCTCAAGATACAGTCAATTTGCCGGACGGAGGCAACCGGTACGCCTATTCTCTTTTTGCCGGTTCATACCGACCCCTTAGACACTTTAGGGTTATGGTTTTTCAAAAGGGCATAACCCGCAACGTGGATTTCATTTCTTGAACCTTCAGGGCGTGCCACTTCGACGAAAAGTGATTCTCCTTGCCGCAGCGTTGCCGGAATATTGAATTCATAAACCTGATGAGCCGCCTCGGGAAGTTCGACCGATTGCTAGGTTGAATTGTCGTTCGACAAACGAATCGAGGCAGGAGGCGACCCGTCTTTGTGACGATCAGATACTGCTGCTAGAATCGCTACGTGACTCGCATCGTAATCGGCAATAGGTAGCCGATACACAAGCCTGCGCACGTAACACCATGTCGATATATTATCCTTTGCTTCTTTGCCATCCACGAGGAAGGGCTTATCGGCTTCGCCGATAAGTGTTTTCCAAACCACGTTCCGGGTATGGGCGAAGGGTTTGTCAATCGTCCGGGAGCGCTCCCGGTTGGGAAGGGGCTGCAACCGGAATCCCTGATCAATCCGGCGAAATACGCGATGGGCCACTTTCCCGTCTTGTAGTAAATAGAGCCAGTAGCCCGGCTTCTCGGCGTCGCCCCAGATTCCTTTTGCACTACAGGTAATGGATGCCTGGGCAACCGTTGTTTTTGGTAGCTGGAAGACCTGATTACCATTGGTATGAACGTGACCGCAAACCGCCCAAACCTTACCGCGATGATCGGAAAAAGCTCTTTCATAGGCAGGAGCGATCATGCGCTCGCGAACGATTCCAGCCATCGAAGGTTGATGAATGCAGGTGATGACCTCTTGTTGAGAATCAATTTTAGCAATGTCTGCCGCAAACCAATCCGCCTGCTTTTGGTCGATGCGGCCGTCACCATGCCCGTTTAGCAGAACGACGTGGGCCCCCGCGAGCTCAAATGATTGGTAGGCGGGGTGCTCGGGGAACACCTCGTGAAACATCTCCGGCTCGTCTTCATCCGGTGACGTGTCATGATTTCCAATTGTCAGCTTTACTGGAATCTCCCGATCGAGCCGGTCCAGATGTTGACGACACTTGAGAAACTCTTGGTGGGCAGCTTTCCTTTGTGGTTCACTGGGGCGGACTCCAAATGATACCGACGCCGAAACCGCGAGATCTCCATTGACGAGAAAGAATGCAGGGCGAGCGCTCATGCCGTTGAGCTCTTCGATGATTGGAAGTAAGCCTTCCTCATCGCACATTCCGTAATGACAATCGGCCGCCACGGCAAAAAAGGCATTTTCGTCGACAGTTGGATCAAAGTCGCAGGCCTCAAACGCTTCCTCAATAGTTTCGAAGGGATAGCGATTGCGGTTTGGCTCGTCAGCCGATGAATCCCATGCTCCAGCGCTCAGGGCCGAGGCTCCAAGAGCCGTCCGGGAGATGAATTTACGACGTTTCATTTCCTTGAGTCTAGTGGAGTTCCATTCGCTTTTTCAAGAGGTTTATCGCGGCGCAGGTCCAGTCGGGATTGATGGCGGAGTAGAGCATTTTCTGTTTGTTTTTGCACTATCTCCGTCAGCTCCGCTGATTTGTAGTGAATGTTAGAGGTCGGGTGCTGACGGAATTCCAGGGTGCCGCCCATTGCTGGTTACTGCAATAATAGGACGGTCTTCTCTTACCGGGGTTGAAAAGTAGTATCAGGCCGTGGCCCGCCCTCTCTTGTCTGAGAGGGGTTGCTCTTTCTCTCCCCGTTACTCTTCGCTTTTGAGAATTGGCCGGGTTTCAACGGTATCAAATCGAGATGGCTGGAATTTGGTCTCCTCTTTTTCGACTTAATTTTGTAATAACATCCTTTGCCTGGAGGAACATTTTTTCCACTTCGCAGTGTTCAGTGCCATCTCGGTTCACTGAGACAATGAGAAATGACGCCTCAGATTCGATTTCGGTGGGGGTCTTGCCGATCAGTTTTGAAGTGGAATCAATCGTAATCTGCTCCGTTTCGAGTTTCCATTCGGACTGCCAGTTTTTCGGATTGTCTTTGGAATCAGGATCCGGGAATAAAATCATACGTGCAATCTTTTCCGCTCCGCTGTTCGCCGGCATTACGACATGATCCGCTCCCGCTTGTTTTAATTTTTTAGCGGTCTGCGGTTTTTCACCTCTGGCGATGATTTCAATTTTCTCCGAGAGATCCCGGGCACTTAGCGTGATGAATACATTGAGGGCATCATTGGGTAGCGCAACCGCTATTGCAGAGGCCTGAGAGATTCCCGCTTCAAGGAGGATTTTTTCGTCAGTGGCATCTCCGATTATGACCGGAATCCCTTCTTTTTCACATTCTGACACTAAATCGGTTTTGATATCGACGATTACGACTTCTTTTCCTGCCGTTACCAGGTCTTCGACCAATAGGGTGCCGACTCGACCATGCCCCACAACGATCACGTGATCTTTGAGTTTCCTGATACTGTCTTTCATTTTTTTCTGGCTATAGATCTGTTTGAACTGTTCTTGAAGAAGAAATTGAAGGAAGCCGCCCGTCATGAGGAAGAGCGAGCAACATCCTGTCAGAATGATAGCGATGGTCCAAGCTTTCATTTCCGGGGATTCGATAGGGTGAACTTCTCCATATCCAACTCCAAAAACGGTGATCACCACCATATAGACCACATCGATCCAAGACCAGTGATCGATTTTCTGGTAGGCAATCTCAGCTAAAGCGTAACTCAGAATAAAGAGAAAGATGCCAATAAAAAATAAACGAAGTGCCCGCGACATTAGTTAGTTCTTCCGATTTCAACGGAACGGTAGTTTGTTTCCGCGGTGAATATTTTCAGAGTTTGAGTTATCGATTGAGGTTCTTTCAATTGATAGCTCGATATTTACCGCATTTTTGGTGCCAATTCGCATGTTGAGCCCGGAAAGCTTGAAAGAAATTTGTTAGACTGCGCCTGTACCTGAAATAATGGGGTGACCAATCGACGATGGGCGAGGCCTCGCGCGAGTTTGTTCGGCCCGCTCGTCGTAAAACAAAATGGCCAACCAGTCGTCGCGCAGGTTTCTCCGGCGGCAGGCTGTTGCGACCGGATGCAGCCTTTGGCGCTTTATTCCTAAAGGAATCCAACTTCGTCAAATCCGGCTCCGGGCATTCAACGATTCCGAAACATTCAAAATAACAAGGCGGGCCAACAAAATATTGGGCTGGCTGATCAATTACGACATCGGGAGGTCGTTTGTTTCCATCCTTTCAATTTCGGGGGTAACATTCAAGTTCGCATTGAAGTTGTTTCTGTATTCGT
>JARGOZ010000167.1 GCA_029213025.1 Verrucomicrobiales bacterium | reverse complement strand
CTCGAACTCACCAGCTCGGATTAGCAATCCAAGCTACGTACGCTTCGGCTATTTATTATTTATTTGCGCTATTCCACTATCTGTCGGTCCCCGATTTTACCGGCAAAGCGGAGCCCGCAAAATGCGCGGCGGCCACTGGGGAGAACTCCGGGTCCTGCGGGATCTGCAGATCGAATAGGCCATAAAACAAAAGATCGTTTCTGCAAAAATCCCCCAATCACCTGTCTCCACCGCGCCCAATCCAGTGCGGATCGAAGCTACTATTGCCATCCACAGACTTTAGCTGGCGGAAATCACCACAGCCGGGTGAAATAAACCATTTCCGGGCCTACTGCCTCTATTTTCAACATTGCAGATTCATAATTCTCATCTATGGCCGGGAAAATCCAATAGATCAAACAAATCGGAATTCTCGATTCAACTATCTGTCTGTCCCCGTTTTTTTAGACGTGTTCATGCAGTCGGTACCGAATCTGCAAACCGCTGGAACTCCTCAAATAGTCGCGCAACCTGCGTCGGATCACAAGCCCCTTTAAACTGGTTATCACGCACGAAACAATGTATCCACACTGGAGAAATAGGGTGTCCTTCAGGAGTGCATCCTTCGGCGATTTCGCTCATCAGACATCCCTGAAGATTCGTGTGAATGAGATCCACAGCGAGGAGCCACCCCGGATTGTCTAGCGTCTCAAGTCGCACTCCGTGCTGATGCTCCCAGCTGTCATCGCAGTGCTTCGTATACCACTGGACCAAGCTCGCAAAATCGACTGTCGTGTCATGATCATCGCCCTTTCGCATCATCGGGGAAGTTTCTTAGCATAACATATCGTTTAACCCCAAAACTGTCGAATTAATCCAAACCTCTTTATACCCAGCGTTAATGTCGAATAAGTACGGAATATAATTATTATAAGGTCCAATGCTTGATAACTCCGGTATTTGCACAAAAAGCCCCATTCACAGGCCATAACTCCGGTATTTGCGGGAAATGCATGACGATTCGGCGGCCAGTAGTGACGCCCTTCAGGTGTCAGTTTCATTGCATTTTTTAGGTTAGTGCGGACATCTCCCGGTCGCCGCGAGGTAAATCAAGGAACAACGACAATCCTGTCGTTTGCGGAGGCTTTGCGATTGTTCTCATTGCAGTCGCGACAGGATTGTTGCCAGTCCTTGTGGTTGTGGCGCGGGCGGCTGCTTAATGGGCTAACCACCGCAAAAGCGATCGCCGCTGAGAGAGGAAATCGGCAGCGACCCGCTACTGTGATTCACAGGAGTTGTAGAACTCGATACAGCGAAAAACTATGTCACCAAGTTGGGATGGAAATCCTGGAGCGGGGTGACTTGCAGCTTACTTTCTTTCAACGAAGTGATGGCGCCGATACTGGCCCGCGCGGCTCTGAGTGTGGTCAGAATCGGCACGTGGTTGGTCAGGGCGCCGGAGCGGATCCGGACTTCGTCTCTTCGCGGGGTACGACCACTCGGCGTGTTGACGACGAGGGAGATTTCCCCGTTTTTGATCATGTCGAGCACGTTGGGTCGACCCTGGGCGAGCTTATGAAGCCGGTTCACGGGCACTCCGGCCTGAATGATCCGGTCGGCTGTGCCGGAGGTGGAATAGATCGTAAAACCAAGTTCGTGAAACTCACGCGCCAGCTCGACGGCTTCGTCTTTGTCGCGATCTTTTACACTGATGAAAATGTTGCCTTCGAGTGGCAGCGGGGCGGAGGCAGCCATCTGGGCTTTGCCGTAGGCCATTCCGAGGTCGGCATCGATGCCCATGACTTCGCCGGTTGATTTCATTTCCGGTCCGAGGCTGATGTCGATTCCGGGAAATTTGCTGAACGGGAAAACCGCTTCTTTGACGGAGAAATGCTTCGGAAAGACCGGCTCGGTGAAACCAAGGTCGACGAGTTTTTCCCCGGCCATGATTTTGGCGGCCAGCTTGGCCAGCGGAACGCCGATGGCTTTGGAAACAAACGGAACCGTCCGGGATGCCCGGGGATTCACTTCGATTACGTAGAGTTCCTCGTCCTTCACGGCGAACTGGATATTCATCAGTCCGCGCACTTCCAGTTCAAAGGCAAGGTTCTTCGCTGCGTCGGTGATTTTCTCTCTCATCGAATCACTGAGCGAAAAGGACGGGATAACACAGGCGGAGTCGCCACTGTGAATGCCGGCTTCCTCGATGTGTTCCATGATCGCTCCGACGACAGCGGTTTCGCCGTCGGATATGCAGTCGACGTCGACTTCGGTAGCGTCTTCCAGAAACTGGTCGACGAGAACCGGGCGCTCCGGACTGGCTTCCACCGCGGTTTGCATGTAGTGGCGCAGCTCTTCATCGTTATACACGATCATCATGGCGCGGCCCCCGAGGACAAAGGAAGGACGGACCAGAACCGGGAAGCCGATCTTCGATGCGATCGCCACAGCTTCATCGGCGGAAACGGCTGTTCCGGCCGGTGCCTGTTTTAGCCCGAGTTTATCGAGAAGGGCGGAGAAAAATTTCCGGTCTTCGGCCAGTTCGATATTTTTCGGTGAGGTACCGATGATGTTGCAACCGTGCCGCTCCATGTCGGCGGCGAGATTGAGCGGGGTTTGGCCGCCAAACTGAACGATGGCTCCCCAGCATTCCTCCTGCTCGTAGATGTTGAGCACATCTTCGAGAGTGAGCGGTTCGAAGTACAGTTTGTCGCTGATATCATAGTCGGTCGAAACGGTTTCCGGGTTCGAGTTCACCATGATGGTTTCAAAATCCAGTTCCTTCAGCGCGAAGGAGGCGTGGACACAGCAGTAGTCGAATTCGATTCCCTGACCGATCCGGTTGGGACCGCCGCCGAGAATCATGACTTTCTTTCTGTCACCGCCGCGAGCTTCGTTTTCGATGCCGTAGGTTGAGTAGAAGTAAGGCGTGTAGGCCTCAAATTCGGCGGCACAGGTATCGACGAGGCGATAGGTCGGGACTACCCCGGCTGCTTTGCGGGCGGCGCGAACTTCGTCGAAAGTTGTTCCGGTGATTTCCGCGATTTGGAAATCGGAGTAGCCGAGCTTTTTCGCTTTCAGGAAGTCGAACTGATTCAGATCAGTTCCGAGTTCTTTTTCCCGTTTCAGAATGTCTTCGATATTGCGCAGGAACCACGGATCCATTCCGGTGAGTTCCTGAATATTTTCGAGGCTTAAACCGGCTTCAAATCCCAGTCTTACAAAGAAAATGCGGTGCGAGTTCGGAGTCGCGAGCCGCTCTTTGATGTAATCGGTATCGGGATTTCCGTCTTTGCCGTCGCTGCCAAGTCCAAAGCGGCCGATCTCCAGAGACCGAAGCGCTTTTTGCAGGGACTCCTTGAAGGTCCGGCCGATCGACATGGCCTCACCGACACTTTTCATCTGGGTGGTCAGAGTCGGATCGGCATCGGCGAATTTTTCGAACGTGAAGCGCGGGCATTTCACCACGCAGTAATCGATGGAGGGCTCAAAGCTGGCCGGAGTTTCCCGGGTGATGTCGTTCGGGATTTCGTCCAGCGTGTAGCCGACGGCGAGTTTAGCGGCGATCTTCGCGATGGGGAATCCGGTCGCTTTTGAAGCGAGAGCGGAAGAGCGCGATACCCGCGGATTCATCTCGATAACGATCATGCGCCCGTTTTCCGGGTTCACGGAAAACTGGATATTGGAACCACCGGTTTCCACGCCGATTTCCCGGATCACAGCGAAGGAAGCGTCCCGCATCAGCTGGTATTCGCGGTCGGTCAGGGTTTGGGCGGGAGCGACGGTTATTGAGTCGCCGGTGTGGACGCCCATGGGATCGAGGTTTTCGATCGAGCAAATGACCACGCAGTTATCGGCGTGGTCACGCATGACTTCCATTTCGTACTCTTTCCAGCCGAGCAGGGATTCTTCGACGAGGACTTCTGTCACTGGCGACAGGTCGAGACCGCGTTTGACTATGGTATCGAGTTCATCCCGGTTGTAGGCGATGCCGCCTCCGGAACCGCCGAGTGTGTAGGCGGGCCGGATGATCAAAGGAAAGCTACCGATTTCATCGGCTATGGTATTGGCTTCTTCGAGTGTGTGAGCGACACCGGAGTGGGGCATATCCAGACCGATTTTGGTCATTGCCTCTTTGAAAAGAAGGCGGTCTTCGCCTTTTTCGATCGCCTCGGCCCTGGCACCAATCATTTTCACACCGGCTTTTTCCAGGTAACCGGAGTTGTAGAGTTCCATTGCCGCATTGAGTGCCGTTTGGCCTCCCAAAGTGGGTAGCAGGGCGTCGGGTTTTTCCTTTTCGATGATTTTTTCAATCACTGACGGAACGATTGGCTCGACATAAGTTCGCGAAGCAAACTCCGGGTCGGTCATAATCGTTGCCGGGTTGGAATTCACCAACACGACTTCGTATCCTTCTTCCTGAAGAGCTTTACAGGCCTGAACCCCTGAATAATCAAACTCACATCCCTGGCCGATAACAATCGGGCCGGAACCAATCAGGAGTATTTTTTGTATCGAATTGTCCTTAGGCATCGCAAATTTCGAAATTCGGTCACCTTGCCTCCCGATTGCGGAAGTTCAACCCGATTATAACCTCGCGGCTCGTTTCCTGCGAAAAGAAAGTAGCCGCAAGGCCCATATTACCGGGCCTGAGACGATGTAGAGCAACCCGATCAAAAAAATCGTCCAAAGTGGTTTTACTGCCAAAACCATCAATCCACCCATGATAAACAGGAGAAAGTAGAAGGGCAGTCGCCTTCGCAAAAACAGACTGCGGAAGTTGCGGTAGGGGATGTTGCTAACCATGAGCAGAGACAGAGCAACGACCAGACCGAGCACGTAAAATTTCACTTCGCCGACGTACGGGATCGATTCCCCTTCGAGAGTTTTGCCGTTAAAAATCAACATCAACCCGCAGAGCATAAAGGCCGCCATCGGCGAGGGCAGGCCCTGGAAGTGGTCTTTTTCGATATCGCTGCTCTGCACGTTGTAGCGGGCCAGCCTCATCGCAGTGCAACCCAGATAGAGGAAACAGGCAACCGATCCGATGTTGCCGAATGATTCGAGTGACCACAGGAACATCACCAGGGCGGGCGCGACCCCGAAGGACACAACATCGGCGAGGGAATCGTATTCGAGACCGAACTTTGAAGCGGAATTCGTCAGGTTGGCGACGCGACCGTCGAGCATATCAGCGATAGCTGCGAAAAGTATGGCGAAAGCGCAGATCTGAAACGTTTTCTGCCCTGCCATGGTGATTTCCACCGCTTGAATGATGGCATAAAATCCAAAGAACAAATTCGCCGAAGTGAACAGGTTCGGGAGGATGTAAACGCCTTTGCCTAGTCCCGCCATATTCCTAGAGTTGTCCAAGTTTGGTCCGGCCTGCGAACACTTTCTGGTCCATTTCCACATCTACCTGCGCATCGAGAGGCAGGTAAACGTCCATCCGTGAGCCAAATCGAATCAGTCCGAAGCGTTCGCCCCGCTGTAATTCATCGTCTCTTTTGACCCGGCAAACGATGCGCCGGGCGATGAGTCCCGCGATTTGAACAAACAGGATTTTTTGGCCCTGGTGATCGATCAAAATTCCCATCTGCTCGTTTTCCAGCGAAGCTTTCTCTTCGAAAGCGCCTTTGAAGGAGCCTTTGAAATATTTGGTGTCGAGAACTTTGCCGGTAAGCGGGAAGCGGTTCACGTGGACATTGAAAATGTTCATGTAGATCGAGACGCGTTTCGCTTTGCCTTCGAGAAGGTAGGGAAAGTCCACCTCGTCCTTGATCGCCACGATCCGGCCGTCCGCCGGTGAAACGACTTCATTTTCCCCGCCGGTGAACGTGCGATCCGGGTCGCGGAAAAACCACAGGCACCAGAGGGTAACGATTGTGAACGGAATCGCCGCCCAGAGGAAGTTCATCCAGAAGGCAATCACGGTGATGCCGAGGAAAATCGCTACGAAAGGATATCCATCCAGGCAGACACCTGCAAATTTCTTAACTCTCATTTGAAGACAAAGGGGTGGTGGCGGGAACTGCCTGAGGTACCACAATTCCACCGGTTTGCCCAGAAAAAGAGGCAATTAAACAGGGTACGGTCGCGGACCTAACAGGGTACAATTCCGGATTCAACAGGGTACAGTTTCTGGAATTTCTGTTCGATTATCCGATCTGATCCCCTCCGAAATAGGGCTGCAGGGCTTCGGGAATCTTAATCGAACCGTCCGCCTGCTGGTAGGTTTCCACCAGAGCAACATAGAGGCGCGGCAGAGCCGTTCCGGAACCGTTCAGCGTGTGGCAGAAGAGATTCTTGCCGGTCTCCGCGTCTTTGTATCGCAGTTTCATCCTGCGCGCCTGGTAGTCGCCGAAATTGGAGCAGCTGGAAACTTCGAGATAGCTGCCGTGACCGGGGGCCCACACTTCGATGTCGTAGGTTTTGGTGGCGCTGAAGCCGATGTCTCCGGTGCAAAGCTCGATGGTCCGGTAATGCAGGCCGAGAAGTTCGAGAATGGTTTCGGCTTCTTTGGTCAGTTCTTCGAGTTGTTCGAATGATTTGTCGGGATGGACGATATTGACCAGTTCCACCTTATCGAACTGGTGCATGCGGATCATACCGCGGCTTTCCCGGCCGGCCGAACCCGCTTCGCGCCGGAAGCAGGGAGTGTAGGCGGTTAATTTGACGGGGAATTCATCCTCTTTCAGAATTTGATCGCGGTAGAGATTGGTCACCGGAACCTCGGCGGTCGGGGCGAGGAAAAAGGCGTTTTCCTCCAGACCGTACATGTCGTCCTCGAACTTGGGCAGCTGTCCGGTGCCGAACATGCAGTCACGATTGATGATAAACGGGGGGGAAATCTCAGTGTAACCGTGTTTTTCGGTATGGCGGTCGAGAAGGAACTGGATCAGGGCGCGCTGCAGTTTGGCACCCGCGCCGGTGAAAGCGATAAAGCCGCTGCCGCTGACTTTGGCACCCAGCTCGAAGCTGAACAGGCTCTGGATCTCGCCGAGGGCGACGTGATCTTTCGGCTCGAAGCCGTCGAAGGTCGGTTGTTCACCCCATTCTTTGATCACGGGGTTGGCGGATTCATCTTCGCCAACCGGGCATTTTTCATGCGGCACGTTGGGAACCTGAAGCAGCAGGGAATCCCGCTCTGCATCGGCGGCATCGGCGCGTTCCCCGATTTCTTTGATCTGTTCCCCGATCTCGCGGACCTGAGTTTCGATTTCAGAAGTGTCTTTGCCTTCTTTCTTCAGTTTGCCGATATCTTTCGAGATGCGCTTGCGATCGCCCTGAAGCTGTTGCTTTTCGGTCTCGGTTTTACGACGTACCTCATCGCACTCGAGGATTTTGTCCACGAGTTGCCAGGCGTCGCCACCACGCAATTTGACCCGTTCTTTGATCGAGTCTGCATCTTCACGAATTAATCGTATATCCAACATGACGGCGGGAGTTTACTTCACTCCGGGATAGCGTCAATCCTGCGAGTTCCCTAAAAGACAAGCGGGGCAGAACCGTTACTTTGGGAAATGAGTGGAATCAGTGTTGCGGAACTGGATGACGAAATGGCCACACCCGGCGAAGCGGTGATCGAATGCCTGCGGAATTGCAGCGGCGATTTCGCCGTTCTCGGTGCCGGTGGAAAGATGGGTTTTCACCTGTGTCTCATGCTCCGCAAGGCCCTGGACGCGCTGGGTCGCGACAACAAAGTGCGGGCGGTATCGCGATTCGGATCGGTCCGCGACCGCGAAGAATTCGGCCGGATCGGCTGCGAAGTATGGCCTGCCGACCTCAGCGACCCCGCGCAGCTGGAAAAGCTGCCGGACAGCGAAAATATATTTTATCTCGCCGGAGTGAAGTTTGGAACATCTCACGCGCCGGGGCTTTTGCAGAAGATGAATGTGGAAATGCCGCAGCTGGTGGTGGAACGGTTCAGGAATTCGGACTTCGTCGCGCTGTCCACCGGATGTGTCTATTCTTTTGTATCGCCGGACACGGGCGGGGCGACGGAGGCGGATGAAACCAATCCTCCCGGCGACTATGCCAACTCGTGCAAAGGCAGGGAGCAGGCTTTCTTTGATGTAGCAACCAGGTATGGAACGAAGTCGGCTTTGATTCGATTGAACTATGCGATTGATTTGCGGTATGGCGTGCTCATTGATATAGCGGAAAAGGTATATGCCGGGGAACCGGTGGATGTGTCTACCGGCTATGTAAATGTGATATGGCAGCGCGATGCAATCCGTCATACCATTCGAAGTTTGGAATATGTCTCGGCCCCGCCTTTTTTACTCAATGTCACCGGGCCGGAAACGCTGAGTGTTCGCGAATTGGCCGAAGCGTTCGGCGGCAGATTCGGGAAAGATGCACTTATCACCGGAGTAGAGGAACCTACCGCGTGGTTGAACAACGCGGCCAGGTCTCACCGGCTTTTCGGAACTCCGGAGACCGGTATCGGGGAAATGATATACCGGGTGGCTGACTGGATCGAAGCCGGAGGCGACAGATTGGGAAAACCCACATGTTTTGAAATACGGGATGGAAACTACTAAACCGAAGTGGATGCGACAACTTTCCAGCGGGCTGGTGATTCCGGCTTTGCCCCTTGCTTTGACAGAGAATGGAACCTGGTCAGAGCCGCACCAGCGGGCGCTGTTGCGTTACTATATCGACGCGGGTGCCGGTGGCATCGCTGCGGGAGTCCACTCTACACAGTTTGCGATCCGGGATCCAAAGTATGGATTGTTTGAGCCGGTTCTGAAGCTGGCACTTGAAATCATTGAGCAATTTGCCGATGAGGGTTTTGTCAGGATCGCCGGGGTTTGTGGTGAGACGAAGCAGGCCGTACGTGAAGCCCGTTTTGCCGCCGGGGCCGGATATCACGCCGGGCTTCTGAGTATGGCTGCTGTCAACCGGTGCGATGAGGAAAAAATCCTCCGGCATGTGGCGGCTGTGTCCGGGGAAATTCCTGTAGTTGGATTTTACCTCCAGCCATCGGTAGGCGGCCGGGTATTTCCGTATTCATTTTGGCGACGGTTTTGTGATATTGAAAATGTAGTAGCGATCAAGGCTGCGCCTTTTAACCGCTACCAAACCTGGGACGTGGTGCGGGCCGTGATCGAATCCGGGCGGGATGATATCGAAATTTATACCGGCAATGATGACAATATCATTGTGGATTTGTTAACGCCGTTTTCCTGGCAGGGGCAGACCCGCTATATTACGGGAGGGCTGCTGGGCCAGTGGGGCGTCTGGACGAAGCGGGCCGTGGAAATGTTGGAGGAAATCAAGGTCGCCAGGGAATCGGGGCATATTTCCACAGATTGGCTGACGAAGAATGCTGCTTTGACCGATGCAAATGCCGCTGTGTTCGATTCTGCCAACGGTTTCCACGGTTGTATCCCCGGTATTCTCGAAATATTGCGGCGGCAGGGACTGGTACCTTCGATCCATTGTTTGAACCCCGGTGAGAAATTGTCTCCGGGGCAGGCGGCTGAGCTGGATCGCGTCTGCAGAGCCTACCCGGAGATGACTGATGACGATTTTGTATCAAGCCAGCTGAATCAATGGCTGGAGCTTTGATCGCGGTTCAAGCATCCGAAAAAAGCGAAAGCCAACCGGATGGAACATCCGGTTGGCTTCACTGGCAGCTTTGTGTAGTAGGATAAATCAGTTGCCACGGTTTTGATAAACGTGGCCGCTGCGAAGTTTTCCGCCCTGCACATGGAAAATGATGGCCGGGCTGGATAGTTCGTCATGACGGGCAGTCGCGTTTCCTCTTGAACGATAGACAAACGTATCGTTGGTAGCGCGGTAGGTAACTTGTTGCTTCCAGGCTTTGAGCGGTTTGCCGCAATCGTTGACCCGGTATTTTCCGCAGGATTTGCCGAAAGAGATTCCTTTAAAATGACCTCCACGAGCTGAAAGAGAGCCGTGAGTTTGAGCATCCGCTTCGGCGATCATTCCAAAAAAGAGGGCTCCTGCGACGAGTAAAATTAGGTTTATTGGACGATTCATAAAATATGCAATTAGTTGTATTTTTAATATAATTATAATTTTTATAATTATCAATATTTTAATTTACATTTTACGGATGAAGAACCTCGAAATTGAACGAGGATCAAAGTTTCCTGGATTAAAAAATCAGTGAATCAAGTTATGCCATCATCGAGTCTTTCCATTACTGAAGGAAGACCATCTCCTCTCGGCTCCACCAGGAGTTACGGAGGAAATGTAAATTTTGCCGTCGTCGCTCCGAGGGCGGATGCAGTGGATCTTTGTCTGTTCTGGAATGACATGGAACCGGGCGAAGAGTCCGCCAGAGTGCGGATGACCGGGAACAGTTTCGGGGTATGGCACGTTGCTATAGAGGGGTTGCCGGATCGATGCCGTTACGGATACCGGGTTCAGGGGCCGTGGAAACCGGAGGAAGGGCTGTTTTTCAACCATCACAAGCTGCTCCTCGATCCGTACGCGAAGCTGATCGACGGAAAAAGTCTGCATCATAATTCGATGCGTTGTCGCAGGTCCGATGGACGAATGGACAAGACTGACAGCGGTCCATTTGCTCCGAGGGGTGTGATTGTCGATCCTTATCCTTTCGATTGGGAGGATACCCGGCGTCCGAATATTCCGATGACCGATTGTGTGTTTTACGAGGCCCATATAAAAGGGTTCTCGTATTTGAATCCGGAACTTCCGGAGGATCTTCGCGGAACCTACGCCGGATTGGCCCACGAGAGCAGTATTCAATACCTGAAGGAGCTCGGGATTACTTCAGTCCAGCTTTTGCCGGTGCATCAACATCTTGACGATGGATTCCTTCTTGATCGGGGATTGATCAACTACTGGGGATATAACACCTTGGGATTTTTCGCCCCGGAATACCGATTTTCTGCGACAAACGACCCGATCACCGAATTCAAAGAAATGGTGCGCACGTTCCATCGTGAGGGGATGGAGGTGATCCTTGATGTGGTGTACAATCACACCTGCGAAACCGGGGTTGATGGCCCGACCTGCCTTTTCCGGGGTTTTGACAACGCCGCCTACTACCGGACCATGTCGGGAGATCCGGCGACCTACGACGATGTAACGGGTTGTGGAAACAGCGTCGATATTTCCCAGCGGGACGCGATGAAGCTGGTGCTCGACAGTCTGCGCTACTGGGTCACTGAGATGGGGGTGGATGGATTCCGCTTTGATTTAGCCGCGACTCTGGGGCGTGACTCGAAAGAGTTTACCAACGATGCCGCTTTCTTCCGGGCGGTTCACCAGGATCCGATCCTCAGCGAGGTAAAAATGATCGCTGAGCCCTGGGATATCGGCCTGGGAGGATATCAGCAGGGAAATTTCCCGGTGATCTGGAAAGAGCTGAACGGCAAATACCGGGACTGTGTTCGCCAGTTTTGGCGGGGGGACCCATTGGTTGTCGGGGAATTTGCCACCCGCGTCACCGGCAGTGCCGATCTGTTTGCTCATAATGGACGCTCCCCGGAGTCGAGTCTGAATATGATCACATCGCACGATGGATTTACCCTGCACGATCTGGTGAGCTACAACCAGAAGCACAACGAAGCGAACGGTGAACTCAACCGTGACGGCGACTCTCATAACATTTCCTACAATCACGGTGTGGAGGGGTCCACCGACGACCCCGTGGTTAACGAAATGAGAAAACGACAGATCAGAAATTTTCTCACTACCTTGATTTGTTCCCAGGGCGTTCCCTTTATCACCGCCGGGGATGAACGGCTGCGAACTCAGCAGGGGAATAACAACGGCTACTGCCAGGATAGCGAACTCAGCTGGATAAACTGGGACCGCGATGACCCGGAGGCAGAGGCGATGTATCGTTTTGTGCGCAGACTGATTGCATTCCGGAGGGAAAATCCTTCACTTCGCAAATCCCGTTTCTTTACGGGTAACAAGATGAACAACACCGGTCTCGCCGATGTCTCGTGGCTGAATATCAGAGGGCGGATCAAAGAAAACGCCGACTGGTCAGTTGAGAAGTCCGGCGCCTTTGGCATGATGATTCACCGGGAGGCCAGTTTTCGCCGCAAGCCGTTGTCGGGATTTATCCTGTTTTTCTTCAACGCGAGGCAGGAGGAAGTGAAATTCCATTTTCCCGAGAAGCCCAACTTTCGCTGGGAATGCATTATCGATACTCTCGATGCCGAGGGCAAACCTACTCTGGAAACCGCGAAACCCGGTCAGAAAGTTCACGTTTCCGCGAGGTCGATGCAGATTTGGCGGGAGCTGGGGTAGCCTGTCGTTACATTCCCACAGCGGTGCGAACCCGCTCGATCACCTCGCGTCCTTTTGTTCGGGCTTTCTTCGCGCCTTCAGCGAGGACGTCGTCGACATAGTTTTTGTCGGCGATGATTTCTTCCCGGCGTTCCCGGAAGGGGGCGAAAAAGTCGCGGCAGGCTTCGAAAAGTTGCTGTTTGTAGTGACCGTATCCGAGTCCACCAGCGCGGTAGGATTCCTGCATTTCTTTGACCTCATCCTCGCTGGCAAAAAGCGAGTAGAGCTGCACGATGTAGCTGTTTTCCGGATCCTTGGGATCTTCGACCGGGGTGGAATCGGTTTCGATCTTCATAATCTTTTTGCGCAGCTTCTTTTCGGTCTCTTCGAAGATCTCGATCGTGTTATTGTAGCTTTTGCTCATCTTCCGGCCGTCGAGCCCGGGCACAACCGCAGTCGTTTCGCGGATGCGGGGCTCGGGAATGACGAGAAGGTCTTCGCCATAGCGATTATTGAATTTTATCGCGATGTCGCGGGTCACCTCGATGTGTTGTTTCTGGTCTTTGCCTACGGGTACGATGTTTGAATCGAACAGACATATGTCAGCCGCTTGCAGAACCGGGTAGGCAAACAGACCATGAGAGGCGGGCAGTCCCTGCGCGATCTTGTCTTTATAGGAAGTACATTTTTCCAGCAAATGCATCGGAGTGACGCAGCTGAAAATCCATGCCAACTCGGTGACTTCGGGAACGTCGGACTGTTTCCAGAAGGTCGCTTTTTCGGGATCCAGACCACAGGCAAGGAAGTCAATCGCCAGATTGCGGACATTTTCCTTCAAAACGGCCGGATCGTGAGTTGAGGTCAGGGAATGGTAATTGGCGATAAAATAGAATGCGTCACCCTCTTCCTGAAGATGGATTGAGGGCTGCATCATACCGAAATAGTTTCCGATATGGAGTTTTCCGCTGGGTTGAATGCCTGAAAGGATGCGCATCGTAAGGTCTTTTTCCGGGACTGTACCCTGTTAGGTCCGGGATTCAACAGGGTACTGTCGAAGGGGAAGCCCGAACCAATGCGGCGAGATCCGTTGATTTGTCTCCTGTTACACCTGGGTGATTTTATTATTTGTTTACAGGTAGTGCGTTACGCGATTTGTCTGGCCGATTTTCAGCCAGTAATGACTGAAATCCACGCACTGATCCTGCTTAGGGGAGAGAAATTACGTTCGGGGCGAACCCAAGAGTCTTACGGATAGTGATTTGCAAAGTTTTCGCAAGACTTTGGCATAAATGGTGCGTTAACTGGAAGTATAATCATGAAAACTAACAGTCAATCAGTTATGTTGCATTTGCGGGCGGGTCTGTCCAAGGGCTGCATCGGGGAATCAATTATTGTGTTGTCGGCTATTTTGCTGGTAATTGTTTTCCCTGCTGCGGCAGTTCCTTTTCAAGAAGATAAGGGTTTAGACATCCCGATAGGCAATGAGCAGGATTTTCGGATTTATCGCTCGGCGAAAATCAGTATTGGAGAGTCGCTCAACAAACTTGCGAATTTGAAACGTCGGGCAGATTTTGAGATTGAGCTTCTGGTTGTGAAACGGGAGCGCCTCAGGGATCAGCTTCACCGTGTCCGACGACTCAGTAGAATGGGGCATGCATCCGCTGTTTCGCTGAAACAAGCGCAATTGCTGCTGGACGAAGTCGAATCGCAGATTGAAGCGGAACGGAACTTCGCTGCGTTGCTTGCGGCGTTTCAAAAGCTGGTTATTCTGGAAAATTTCATTGATGCCCCCCCGGACAGGATCGAATCAACCCCGCAGTTCCATTTGCGGATACCGGGCCTGTCGCTGCGCGCCGGAGGGGTGGATTTCTTTACGGCCAGAATGCCGGCCAAATCGAAAACCACTCTCGCGATCGGGAAGTATATCGAATCCCGTCTGGAACGGACTTTGGCCTATAAACATTCCAGCCCGTCAGCGGAATTTTTTCAGAACAGGCATGATAAGTTGGAACAAATCCCGGGGGCGCTTCAATCGGAATTAAAAAGATCCCGCAATCTTTTGAACTTTCTGGATGCGAAGGGCAGAGCGGTCAACAGTGATTTTGCTTCGCGGATCAGAGCGGGACGGAGGATCGGCCGCTTTGATGAATATGTAGCGAAAAGGGAGCATAACTCCGAAGCACAGGGACGCCGGTCGTTTGTCGCAACTCCTGACAGCTTCTGGCTTTTCGGCGACGGACTCGCCACAGCGGTTCCTTCCTCAGAAATTGCGGTAGAATCGGTAGCACTGGTCAGGAATGACGCGGCAAGCCGACATGAGATAGATTTAGCTAAAGCAAAATGGGAAGCCTGTAACAATCACTTTCGTCGTCTCAGTGCCCTGGAAAAACGCGGCTACAGCAACGGCGCCGAAGTAAAGAGAGCAAAGCTTCGAGTAGATATAGCTTCATACGACGCAGCTATAGCAAATGCCCGGCGGGAAGTTGCTGCCAGGAAATTGGAGCAATTGAAATCTGCGACTTCCAACACCGCCTATTTGTCCCGCCCGGTAGAGATTCCGTCCGGTTCAAAAATCGATCACAAGTTGACGGAGGAATGGCTCCGCTGGTTCGTGAATGGCCCTACGGCGGATATAGCAGAGGTATTTCAATTTCTCAACCTGATTGAAGCTCAGTTCCAGGCAGTAGGTACCCATAGACATGCGGAAAAATCGGTAGAGTTTCAAAATGCGGTGGCGAAGAAATTTGCCAGGATCCGATCCGTGCAACCTGTGGAACTGGAGAAGCAGAGGTTTTTGCAAAACGAAGCAATCGCCAGGTTGAACAGGGCATCGATAGATTTGGAAAAAGCCAATCTGAAATTGCAGCAGTGGGCGCGGTTCGTTCACAGAAAAACGACTCCCAATCCGGCTCCGGACGAAAAAACAATGGAGCAGGTCGTCGAAAGCGGAATGAAAGTCATTCAGGCTACGCAAAAGGTTGCTCGTCTTAAACTGGCGAAAGCTGAAGTCCGGAATGTCTATGATCGAAACCGCCTCTATGACTTGATGCGGATCCGGGCGGTAACGAAACTTGAAGTCCTGAATGCGGAAAACAATGTCAGACGTTCCTCGGGGATGATGATGAAAGCTCGCAGGGATTTGGCGGTTTCAGAACAACGGGCGAAAACTCTGCGGACCTTATGCGGCACGGGGTGTCTGCAATATAGCGAAAACGGTCTTTCGATTTTGCGGATCACTCCTGAAGCGGTGACGGAGCTGGGCAAACTCGCTTCCCTGATTGACGGGGTGGATCAGGGTGAAGTTGAACGCATCGAAGCCGACCTCGCTGATTGCAGGCAGAGGATTGTGGCATTGAACGGCCTTGTCGCAAAAGGCTATGCGTCACCGGTTGAAGTAAATCGATTTGTATACAAACAAAAAAGTCTCGAGAATGAATTATCAGTAGAGCAAGCCCGGAAGGCGGTCAGGGCAAGCGCTGAGGAAATTATAAGCTCTCTTGAGCAGGAAGCCGATCCTGAACCATTGCGGGTGCCACTCACTCTCGGGCAAACCGATTAAATCCGGTCGCAACACGACTGTATTTGTAAATCGCTGAGATCCGGGTTTAGTGCCGCGTGAATAGCACGTGAACCCCGATAATCCGGAGTAGTGAAATCTGTATTAATTGTAGAAGATGATCCTGAGTTAGGAGAGATGGTTGCCGACATCCTGATCGGGGAAGGTCTGGATGTCGATATTGCCACGAATGGAGCGGAGGGCCTCGCCGCCTTCAAAAACAGGAATTTTAGTCTGGTTCTCACTGATTTTCGACTCCCGGAGATGGGTGGAATCGAGCTTCTGGCGGCAATCAGAAAGGAAACGAAACAACTCCCGGTTGTGATCATGACCGCGCACAGCACGACGCGGCTGGCTATTGAGGCGACCCGGAAGGGTGCTTTCGATTATTTGATCAAACCGTTTAAAACCAAAGACCTGATCGATGTTGTAAACCGGGCTCTGGAGGCCTCCCGGTTTACCGCGCGCAAAGTCGAACTCGGCGTCGACGCCGAAAGGGTGGATCGCGATGCCATCATAGGTAATGCCCGTGCCATGCAGTTGGTTTACCGGGAGATCGGCAAAATCGCAGATAAGAACGTTACCGTGTTGATTCAGGGAGAAACTGGTACCGGAAAAGAGCTGGTGGCCCGTGCTGTCTACCAACACAGCCGCAGGAGTAATGAGCCGTTTATCGCCGTGAATTGTTCGGCGATTCCCGAAAATTTGCTGGAGAGCGAATTATTCGGCCACGAAAAAGGCTCATTCACCGGAGCTGCGACAGCCAGGATTGGTCGATTCGAGCAGGCTAATGAAGGCACCCTTTTTCTCGATGAAATAGGCGATATGACTCTCGAAACTCAGGTGAAAATGCTCAGAGTTCTTCAGGAAAAGAAAATCCGAAGAGTGGGTGGGGATCAGGAAATTCCTGTCGACGTCCGGGTGCTGGCGGCGACGCATCAAAATCTGGAAGAAGCTGTGGCTGAGGGAAAGTTCCGCGAGGATCTGTATTTTCGAATCAACGCGGCGCTCATCGATCTGCCGCCCTTGCGGAAAAGGGAAGGGGATATCAATATGCTGATTCAACATTTTACCTCCCTCTGCTGCCGGGAGACCGGGATTGAGCCGCCGCGCTTTGAGCAGGGCGTTCTCGAAGTTCTTGAGAACTACAACTGGCCTGGAAATGTCAGGGAGTTGGAGAATTTCATCCGTAAAATGATCATAAAGTCCAATGGATTCCCGATTACCCTCGAGGATGTCCGAAAAGTGCTGGCCCGGACTTCGCTTGCCTCAAAGCCGGAATTGGATGGTAAAGATTTTAAGTATGGCAGCCATATCGATGCAATCCTGCTGGCGGCGAAAAGCGGGGAAATATCCAAACCATACGCCTACCTGATTGAGGAACTGGAAAGAGAGATCATTGCCCGTTCTCTGATCCACTGCGAGGGCAATCAGAGTAAACCTCGCAGTTTCATAAGAATTTAGGAAATTCCCTGTACAAAAGCGGT
>JARGOZ010000166.1 GCA_029213025.1 Verrucomicrobiales bacterium | reverse complement strand
CGGTCTTTGAAACAGCCGGGCTCGCCTTCATCCGCGTTGCATACAATCGTTTTTGGATCGCCGTCAGCATCTGCCACGGCTTTCCATTTGATTCCGGTGGGGAAGCCTGCCCCGCCGCGACCCGCCAACTTACTGTCGGTAACCACCTGGATGAGACTTTCCGGGGTCATTCCGCTGATCGCCTTTTCCAGGCTGGAATAGCCTCCAGTGTCCCGGTAGCCGGCGAGTGTGGCGCGGCCCGGTTTCCGGATGTGGCCGAAAACACACTCTTCATGCCCGCCCGGGTTGGGAACCGGCATGGGTGTGGGTCGATGCTCCAGCGTATCTTTGGTTGTCCCGACAAAGACTTTGTCTCCGATGATTACGGGCACCATATCATCGCATCGTCCGGCGCAGGGCATAGAAGTAGCACCCTGATCGCGAAGGGATTCGAGGATTTCATTGCCTCCGTTTAGGCAGCAGACATTTCCTGTACATACCCGGGGAGCCGATTTCCCGGGTGCTTCCCTGGAAAAATGATGATAAAACGTGACAGTTCCCCAAAGCTCGGCAATCGGGATTTTCAAGGCATCGGAAACCGCCCGGATTGAAGATTCGGAGAGATAGCCGTCCCGGTTGTGAAAGGCATGCAGCATTGGCAGGAGCGGCGCAGGCTCGTTTTTCCAGCGGTTTGTCAGGTCCTGATCACTCGGTATCGGCATAGCCTCATAATCGGATCTCCTGCTAAAAAGGTCAAGACGCGGGTTCGGTAATCGGAGCGCACCGGCAGTTCGGCAAAATTTGAATGACGGGTTGGGGAAAAAGAGTACAGTCAGAAATTCACAACCCAAATATTATGAATAAACGACTCCTCACCCGCATCGCAGTTGTCGCTGTGGTGGCAATTCTCGGGTATTTCCAGAAAGACAAATTCGACGGCACCGATTCACCGGCATCATCTCCGTCGATTCAGGCACCGGCCGCATCGACTCAACCATCCGCTTCTCCGCAGCCGAAATCTCCTGCACCGCGCGTCGGAGAAAATCTGGTGATGAAAAATCTTCAGATCCGCGATGTCGACGGATCGATTGCCTACCGCGGAGACATTGATCTTGCTCCAACGCTTGCCCGGATCAAAGCAGGAAAAAAGGACTCTCATACCAATGATGGATCTGTGTTTGGAAACCGGGAGCGGCGACTGCCGATAAAAGAGCGCGGGTATTACCGGGAATATGTAGTTCGAACTCCGGGAATCCGGCATGCGGGGCCGCAGCGGCTAATTATCGGCGGTAACGGTGAGGTTTACTATACTCACGATCACTATCAAACCTTCAAAAAAGTACAGCTATGACGCCCATTGAAGAAGCGATAGGTGAAATCGAAAAATCGGACGATTTGCTTATCGTCGTTCCCGGTGATTTTGATATCCGTGATATTACTTTTCTACTCAATGACCGTGACTACCACGCGATTATCATTGATCGTGCGCCGGTAACCAGCCGCGAGACTCTGATGCACGCGATGTATCAAAATCTTCGTTTTCCCGGTTACTTCGGATTTACCTGGGATTCGCTCAAAGACATCCTCGCGGGGATGGACGGAGTTCGCGGCAAAGGATTTATATTTGCCTTTTCCGATTTCAGTCTGCTGCCCGAAGAGGACCGGCGCGAGTTTCTCGAAGTGATTGAAGATGCCAATGAAATTCGGGCTCCGCATGAAGAGTTGGAGCGTCTGCGGGTTCTTGCTCTGAAAGCGTAGCGTTATGTCGGCAAGCCTCATTCCCAGTGTATGTATTGATTCGGTTTTCGAAAATGTACCGGTTGTCGAAGCGATAGCTTCTGTGGCATCGTCCGGTATAGGTGCAATCGAGTTTTGGAGCTGGTGGGACAAGGATTTGAACGCCCTGACAACGGCCACTGAAAAGCACGGCCTGGAAATATCCGGATGTTGCACAAAATTCGTCAGCCTCGTCGATCCGGCATGCAGGGATGACTACCTGGCCGGGTTGCAAGAGTCGATCCAAACCGCCCGCGATATTGGCACTACCACTCTCATCTCGCAGGTAGGGGATTTCAGGCACGAAGTTCCCCGCGACGAACAATACCAAAGCCTCGTCGATGGACTTCGGGAGGCTGCTCCGGCTCTGGAAACATCAGGGATTACGCTGGTTATCGAACCTCTGAACGAACTTGTTGATCACGCCGGTTACTTCCTTGTGCGAAGTGATGAGGCCTTCCGGATAATTGAAGAGGTTGCCAGTCCTAACGTGAAGGTTGTTTTTGATATCTACCATCAACAAATCAGCGAGGGGAATGTGATATCCAATCTTACCGCACATACTGATAAAATCGGTCATTTCCACGCAGCGGGCAACCCCGGTAGGCATGAACTCACCCGGGGAGAGATAAACTATCCGGAAGTTTTCCAAGCGATTCGGACTACCGGCTATAATGGCTACGTCGGCCTCGAATACTGGCCCGTTGACGATCCGGTAGCAGGCTTGAAGGAAATCGCCGCGTGGTTTTAGGTAGCTTGCCTGACAATGAAATCGTTGCCTTCATTGATCGTATTTGATCTCGATTTTACCCTTTGGGACTGCGGTGGCCTTTGGGTCGACTGCACCAGTCCGCCTTATTCCCGCGATTCCAAAGGCCGGATTTTCGATTCTTTCCGACGCGAGATGAGGCTTTATCCGGATGTGCCCAACATTCTTGATGAGGTAGAGGCAAGCGGGTGTCCGAAAGCTATTGCTTCCCGCACGGAGCAGCCTTCCTGGGCCCGGAATCTGCTTGATTTGATGGATTGCCGTCAGCGCTTTGATTTTGAAGAAATCTTTCCTTCCAGTAAAGTCGCTCACTTCGGCAATCTTCACAAATCGACAGGCATTCCCTATACAGAAATGCTTTTCTTTGACGATGAGAATCGCAATATAGTAGAGGTAGGAGAACTCGGTGTAAAATGTGTAGAGGTCCGTCGCGGGATTGATCGTGCTGCTTTCGAGCGTGGGATGGCTTTCTTTTAACCTGGGTAAATCCGGCAAAAATGCGTGTCAAAATCTCATTCGGGATTTATGATTCGGGTAACGGTTTTGAGAAGTTGTGTTTCCAGTGTCGCGTCCTGTCCTAGTCTCTTGTTGGCAGTGTCTTTGTTTTTGGTTGGGCGAGAAACAACCGGAGAGGAAGTCCTTTCCTCCGGTGCGCCGCAGTCTGTTTCCGAAAACAATTTCCAAGCTCTCAAGTCGCATTCCCCGTTTCATCGCTCGCTTAATCTTTCGCAGTCTCTGATTTTAACCGGGATCGCCCGGATGGAAGGGAAATTGTATGCCACGCTTTTTGATGTGGAATCGAGCGAGACTCATGTGGTTTCAAAGTCAACCAATTCAAATGGCTGGCGTATGATCGAGGTGAAAGGCGATGAAGCGGACCTGGAAAGCCTTACGGTTCAAATACTGGTAACTGAGGGCGAAGTCGTGTCAGTTCGCTATGAGAAAGAACAACTTCAGGCGAAGAGGGAAAAATCGGAACCTGCCTCACGAGGGTATTCCGGTCGGTACCGATCCGTCTCGGAGGCTGCGGCTAATTATCGGCAGGGGATTTCAGGAGACGGCTTTCGTGGGCCACCGCCGCCGGAAATGGTGGCCAAACTTTCGAAATTGTCTTCGAAGCAGCGCGAAGCGTTGATTCTGAAATTCGGGGAACTGCGGCAACGCGGTGTCAGCAGCGAGGAACGCAGAGAGCTTTTTGTTCGGGAAGTTGATAAAACTCTCGGAGGGAAACGTTGATGCCCGCTACTATTGAATGAACATAAACTGCCGTGTGTTGAGCAGCGCCCATACGATGCCTTCATAGGATTCCCCGCCGTTATTCTCCACCTCATCTTTTACGATTTCGATCTCTTCGATGGTGGGTTGCCGGGTCAGCATTCCCTGAAACATCAATTTCGCTTTTTCCTCTGTTGTTTCAGCTGAAGCGAGGCGGTTGCCGAATACTGACCAGGTATTTGTCAGGGACTCAACCATTGGTCCATTGAGCAGGTTAAGAGCCTGCGGAACAGACGCATGATCGGATGCATTCTCGATGACCTCGCGATCGGATTGACCGAAGTCGCGCAGGAAATGCCCACGCCGCGCCGGCGAATCCAATTCGGAAGCCCTTGCCATGTCGGATATCAAGCGGCGATAAATTTTGTAGTCTTCCTTTTGAGCTCTGGCTTCTGATCGGCTGTTTTCATTGCGGCTGCCCTTTTTGGCTTTGGAAGAGCGCTTTACTTCCACTTTCGGCAGCTTTGTCATAATTTCGCGCTGATCTCCTTCCGACACGTCCATCAAATCATCGATCCTGACATCCATTATCCCCATGGCCAGCAGGAGATCGTCGGGCTCCACATCCTCTTTCAAATGGGTATAGGCAATATCCGATATCGTCCGGTAAATCGCCTTTTTGCTTCCGGTAACTTCCTTGCGCAGCTTTCGCACGGCCTCGTCATCGCCACTCTCTTTGGCGGCGTTTAGTTTAGCCCGGTTTTCTTCATCGGTTTTTCTTCGCTCTGAAAGGAGCGGTGCCAGTTCTTTTACCATTGCGATGTATTCATCGAAAGGGCGATCTTCCAGGCTTTGGTAGATGCGTTTGACCTTGTCGATACTGCTTACCATCGATTTTACTTTGGGTTGATAGCGGTCCGCTTCGGGCAGGGCGAGGGCAACGAGGGAATCCCATATTTGTTCAGCACTCATCCGGCGCAGGACCGGGCCCTGGAAGTAGTAGGGGGCACCCATTTCCAATTCGCCCTGAAACGCCGCACGTTGATAGGCTTTGGTATTGTAGAGGGTTTGCAGAAACGCTCTGGTATCATAGTTCAACTCTTTCATGTGCTTCTCGAGGTAGGCGAGCAGTTCGGGGTTGGAGTAATAGGTATGGTCGGTCAATTCATCCACCGGTTCGAAAATGCCAATTCCGAAGACTTCTTTCCAAAGGCGATTGGCAATCACTTTGGTAAAGGTGGGATTGTCCGGCGAGGTCATCCATTTGCCGTAGGCCTGGATTTTACTGTCGGTGAGAGACAGATCGATATCTTCTCCGAACATGGTCTCTGCTGCAATCTGATCGTGAGGATTGGCATCAGAGTATTGGTAGTCGTGGGGCAGTTTGGCATTCTTATCGCCGGCGGTGACACTGGTATACTGCAGTGGATTGTAGAGTTCTTTCAGCACATCTCTACTTGATTGCAGGGTCAGTAGATTTTCTCCGGCCGCATTGATGCACTGTTTCACGATTGCAGCGAATTCTGTTTTCGTCAGACCCACACTCTCATGCATAGTTAACTTCGACCTTTTTCTTTTATTCTTCCTCTTTGGTTTATCGGGTTTTGATTCAGAAAGTTCGGTCTTTTCCGGAGTTCTTTCGATGTAGCGTTCCAGTGACTTTTCGGAAGAGATATAGGGAAAGTTATCGTGCCCGGTCAATTGCCTGGCTTTAGCCAGATAGGCTGCTCTGCCCTCGTTGTGCAGGTAGGAGCCCACCTTGTTTCGGTTCGGAGTATCGTAGTTTTTGGTATTCATTCCGAAACTGAATGAGGCCATTTTGAAATAGTCCATCTGAGTCCACTTATCGAAAGGGTGGTTGTGACATTGTGCACATTCGAGACGGGTGCCGAGAAAAACCCGTACTGTATTCGACATATTGTCGAGCGGCATCCCCCGATCCCGGAAGTAGTAGCCGACCGCTCCGTTGTCCCAGAACTTCCCTTCTGCCGTTACCAAAGAATATACCATTTCATTATAGGGCATATTACTCCGAATAGCTTCTTTGACCCATAGTTCGTAGGCGTTACCGAGTGCTCCCCGGCTGGGTTCGCCGTTCATCCGCAGCAGGTCAGCCCAAAAGTGAAAGGCGTGGGAAACGTGGCCTTCACTGTGGAGTAAATCATCTACCAGCCGCTCGCGTTTGTTGGGGTAGGTATTGGTATGAAACTTTTCCGCTTCCTCTATGGTAGGAACCCGGCCGACGATATTCAGATAGGTTCTTCTCAGAAAAACTTCATCTCTGATTTCGGAATTTGGTTCAATGCCCTGTTTTCGCAGGCCTGCTTCAACCAGTTGATCGATTTGTTGGGAGGGCGTGGGTTGCTCAGCTCCTTTAGAAATAAGACAGAAAGAAAAAACCAGAAAAACGGCACCAAATTTGGATTTCATAATCCGTAATCTCATCGCGATTTTTACTTCGGCAACGAAATCCTTCTGGCCTAAACAGCATTTTTACCACTTCATGACTCTGGCTAAAAACTGCTCAATTTCCGGCGATGGAGGGTTTTGAAATAATCCGGCAGATTTCCCGCTGCCGACGATTTTGCCCCTCGAAAGAAATACAATTTCGTCCCCGATGTTCTTCGCAAATCCCATTTCGTGGGTTGTGAGGATGATTTTCTGACCTTCCTGCCTCAATTCATCAATCACATCAAGAACCTCCGCTTTCATCTCCGGATCGAGGGCCGAGGTGGGTTCGTCGAGCAGCAGCAGACCGGGTTGGTGAGCCATGGCCCGGGCCAGACCGACCCGCTGTTGCTGGCCGCCGGAAAGCTGGACCGGCATTTTTTCGGCGTGCTGCTCAAGATCGAATCGGGCCAAAACCTGGCGGGCGGTATCCTCCGCTGGGCTTTTTTCCATTCCGTGAACTTTGGTCAGCGGAAGGATCAGGTTATCGAGAGCTGATAGATGGGGGAAAAGATTGAAATTCTGAAACAGAAACCCGTTTTTTCGACGAAACGACTGAAGCTCTATTTCGTCGGTGGGGAGGAGCGTCCCGTCGTGAAAGATTTCTCCATTGGTGGGCGGTTCCAGTCCGCCGATCAGACGCAGCAGGGTCGATTTTCCTCCGCCGGAAGGTCCGATTAAAACGAGGACGCCTGAGTCCGGCATCGTTTCGAGTGAAACATCGTCAACTGCCCTGGTTTCTTCGTAAATCTTCGAGACATGACGGAGGGTAAGTTTCATAGCCGACCTCAGACTTAACAGGGTACAGTCACGGATTCAACAGGGTACAATCCCACCTGAGACCTATTTCACAGATCCGGCGATCAACGCCGGGATCAATGAAGTGACGCTGGTAGCTGAGTCGCATACATCAAGCACATCGCGCGCGGCGGCTCCTGTTGCTTCTCCGGCGATGATGCCTTCGATTCGTTTCCTGTGTTTACGAACCTCTTTCTCTCCCAGGTTGTGCCGTAAAAGCTGGGTTCCGTAGGCCAGAGATATGAGAGCTACCGTTCTCGGTTTTACCGGTTTATCCTCCTCATAAATCGCCTTTTTGAGGCGTTTCATGATTTCCCGTTCCGGTTTGGGATCGATTTCGGGATAAATGGTTCGGGGAAAAAGAAACATTATCTTGTCCTCGTCACACTTCACAATGCCGCGGTCGCAGAGTTGCTGAGCTACCTTTTTGCGGAGATTTGGAATTCTGGCGAGTCGGGGAATCCAGTTGGTTAGAGCGGCCCGGCGTTTTGCCGAGGTAATTTTCTCCTGACATTCGTCGATGATGGGATCTCCCGTCGGCGGCGGGTTATCGTGATCGATCAAATGGTTGCGGTCGGCGGCAATGTGCACATGCTTTTTGAGCAACAACTCCGCGAGAATCGCTCCGGCTACAGCGTATTCGACAAAGCCGTTCGAAAAAGTGCCTTCTTCGTCGCGAAGGGCGAGTAACAAAATTTCCTCGTAAAGATAGAGTGATTTCATCCTTCACGCCTGCGGAGCTACGGGAACTTTTTGCACCTTAAAGGTGTTATTCGCCTGATCGGATTTCAGGCTGATGGTTTCCAACTCTCCGCCCCGGATGATTAATACGCGATCTTCTCCGATATCAATTAACTCGCAGTTAACGACTGAGCCGTTGATGTTAGCATCGAAGAAACCGCCGTTATACACGGCGGAAATCTTTTCATCGGGGTGAATCACGGCATAAATGTATTCCGAGACCCGGTTTACTTCGTTGTTTGTTGTGTTCTCTTTTACACCATCTTTAGTGACTTCGTATCCGGCACTGCGGTTGCCGTCTTTGTCGTGAGCGTTTCTGATCAGTTTCGCCTGATTAGTGGTGATAAAATCGAAACGCTTAAAGGGAGAGAGGTCGGAAATGAAAAGCACTGCGATTGTCACTCCGAATGCGATCACCCCGATAATCGCAAAAATCCTCAATTTCGGTGACAGCCCGAAGCGGTGAAAACTCAGACCGATACTGACAAGAGCCGAGAGCACCGTAAATATCCAGGCGAGGTATCGCAGTATCTGTTCGTCGAGAGAATCCGTGAAATTCATTGCCGCAATTAAGAGTCTTCCCCCAATCAGGTCAAGTGAGGTTCGCGATTCTGAAAATACCCCTTTTTCCGGTACTTAAACCAATTCTTTCCACACATTGCCGTGAACATCGGTGAGGCGCACATCGCGGCCGGCATACCGGTAAGTGAAATCTTCGTGGTCGATCCCGAGTTGGTGGAGGACGGTGGCCCAAAGATCGAAAAATGTAGTGGGTTTATCCACGACGTGATAGCCAAACTCATCGGTGGCTCCGTAGGTTTGTCCGCCTTTTATCCCGCCGCCCGCCAGCCACAGGCTGAAACCGTAGGGATTGTGGTCGCGTCCGTTGCTGCCCTGGGAAAATGGCGTCCGGCCGAATTCACCGGTAAAGACGAGAAGTGTCGAATCGAGCAGTCCGCGCTGTTTCAAATCGCTGATCAGGGCGGCGATCGGTTTGTCCACCTGGTGAGCCATGCCTTTGTGGCCCTTTTCCAGATCGCCGTGTTGATCCCAGGGATTGGCGGCGCCTCCCGCTCCGACGCCCTTCGTCAGGCAGGACAACTCAATAAATCGGACTCCTTTCTCTACCAGTCGCCGGGCGAGCAGTGCCTGCTTTCCATAGTCGGCCATTTCCCTATCTGTCGTATCGGTAATTCCATACTTGTCGAGAGTGGTCTTTGATTCACCTGATATATCACAAATTTCCGGAACAGCTGACTGCATGAGATAGGCCGTTTCGTAATTCTTGATTGCCGCTTCGATCTTGTCTACTCCTCCCATCGCGGAAGAAAATTTACGGTCGATCCGGTTTACAAAGTCCAGTCGGGTCCGCTGGATAGAATCCGCCCTCGCCGGGGAAATATTCGGAACCGGCTCATTAGCATCGGCCTTGAGAATAGAAGCCTGATGTTGAGCCGGAAGAAACCCGCTACTGAAAAGTCCCACACCGCCGTGAGGGGGAACGGCTTTTCCGCTTTGCAGAACCACATAGCCGGGCAGGTTTTCGTTGGCGGAACCGAGCCCGTAACTGATCCACGACCCGGCTGCAGGATGGCCGAGAAACGGGAACCCGGTGTGTGCCATAAAATTTCCCTGTGCGTGTTCGTTCACCGTGCTGGTCATGGAGCGCACCACCGCGATGTCGTCGGCGTGCTGAGCTGTCTCGGAAAAGATTTCGCTGAAATCGAGTCCACTCTCCCCGTATTTTTTAAATGAGAAAGGTGATCCAAATATATTCCCGTTTGCGTTGAACTGGGTTCTCTCCACTTTCACCGGCATCGGCTCACCGTGTTTTTTATTCAGTAGAGGTTTCGGATCAAAGGAATCTACATGGGACACGCCTCCCGACATATAGAGCAAAATCACGCTTTTGGCTTTCGCCTGAGGAGCGGTTCCACCGTAGAGATCGCGATGCAGCATTCCGGATAAAGCTACAGAACCGAACCCGGAGGAAAGGCGGGCAATAGCTTGTCGGCGGGAGCAGAAATTCGGGTTCATAAGTCTAGTATACGTAGATGAATTCTTTCAGGTTAAAGAGGGAATGGGCGAAACTGCGCCAGACCGCATCGTTCCCGTCTTCGATTCGGATCCGGGAAAGTTGTTCATTTAAGTCCCGGATTTTGGCTTGGATTTCGTTGAGGGATGCCAGTTGATCGGCGGGTAGTGCAGCGAGAATGTCCTTCTGAGTCAGGATACGCTTTCCGGCAGCAAGCGATGCAATGGTGCTTTCGTCGAGAGCGGTGTTGTAGATACGGCCCAGGTGAATCACGGCGTTGAGATTCCGGTTTCCGTTATCACTCGTGCCGTGTCGCAGTCCGAATAAAATTTGGGAATCGCCTTTCGGATACGTAGCGACAGCCCCGCTGTTATAGGGTTTTCCGTAGGGCCTGCCGTTTCTGTATCCACGAATCGTTCCGTCTGAATCGTAGGCGATCACGAAATGAACAGCCTGGGTTGCGGCCTCGGAATCTGCAGGGCCTCCGAAATCTTTTGTCCTCGTAAATCCATTGCTGCCCGCCATCCATTCGTTGGTCCTTCTTTCGGCAAAAACGATGGAATCAAACTGTCCGCCTCTCAAGTCCTGTATTGTGATCGCTCCGCCGGCCCTTTGATTGAGGGTGTTGAGGGTAACGAGAACTTCCAGTGTCTTTTCTTTCATGGTGACCGGAAGCGGGTCGGATAAAAAGCTGGATTTTCCGTCGAGAATCAGATCGCCATTCTCTACTTTCGCGTTTCCGGACAGTCTCCCCCCGATTCCGTTGACGGGGTCTGTAATACCACTCTCGAAATCCCACGAGGCGACTACACCTATCGATGCCGGATCGACCGGTTTAGTTGAATCCGCGCCTAGCGCTGCTTCCAGTTTCTCGCGGACCGGACGGATGATGGTATCGCGCGATGCGGATAACGTATCAATTTGCGAGCGCAGCGAGTCCGCTTTGCGAAGGAGATCGGTATGTTGTTCGTTCAGCTGATCAAGAAATCCGGTAGCTGCGGTAACTTCCTCCGCTGAGGGCGGGCGTCCCAGGGCGGTAGTCCACATATCTCTGATCTTCTGTTCTCTGCTACCGGAAAAGGATTGCAAAAAGGCCGTAGAGAATTTCTTCATCATCGGATCGTTTAACATAGTCAGCGATTGCGCCGGAACATTCGTTACGGGCCGCTTTCCTGTAGTAGAGAATGGGATCGGTGCGTCAAATACCCCGAGGAACGGATCGAGCCGGTTTCGGATCACCTGAACATAGACGGAGCGCCGGTTCGATGTTCCGCTCACCGAGGTCCCGTACATCGAAGTGTCCAGAAGGCCCGAAACTGCGAGAAGTTTATCTCGAATCGCTTCAGCTTCGAGACGTCGAACATGGAAATATGACAGCAGCCGGTTTTCGGGATCGGTTTCTTTTGCTGCCTCGCTGGCGAAACTGCTCTGCTGCCAGGTTTGAGAAGTAACGATTTCTTTAATCAGTGCTTTTACGGACCAGTCGTATTCCTCATCGAACTTGACGGCGAGATAGTCGAGTAACTCAGGGTGGCTCGGTTTTTCGCCGAGACGACCGAAGTTATCTACGGAACCGACGATCCCGTTGCCGAATAAGTGCGTCCAGATCCGGTTGACAATGACTCTCCGGGTAAAAGGATTGTCTTCGCGGAGCAGATCTTCCGCCATTTCCAGGCGCCCGCTCTTGCTGGTCTGGTAGGGCGAGTCATCCACAGTTTCGATAAAACGCCGACTTACCGTTTCGAGAGGCTTTTTGTGATCGCCTCTCTCAAACAGTGGCTGGTCGCTTGCGGTCCACTCGTCGGTTCCGGGCACCCGCGTGGGCGCTTTGATTTCCGCTTCGAGGTCGCGGTATTTTTTGATCAGCGTTGCTGATTTTGGAAGTTCCGAAAGGCGGTTTGGCAGCAGGTTCCCGGAAGCGAATTTATCAAGGAGTAGAGCATCAGCATCGGTGGATTCATGGTTTTTCCATAGTTCCAGCGACTTCCGCAACGCGTTGATATATAGATCCGCCAGTTCCGCAACGGTGGCCGGTGCTGCATCGAGGGGGAGTGCGCCGAGGAATTCCAGAGCAGGGTTCGTCGGGGCGGTTGTTCCGGTAGTCACAATTCGGGCTTCCCGGATACCAAACCAGGAACGGTCAATGTTTTCGACCAACACAGCCGTGTCTTTTGCGGTTGCCAACTCGATATGGATTTCGTCGCCCTTCCAATAGTCGAGATTGTAGCTCATCCAATGCCAGTCAGGACGGGCCGGTTGGTTCTTTTTCGGGACCCCCAGCCGTTCGATTTTAAATAACGTGCCGCGTCTAGGGGAGTTATGAACGACATACCGGTTACAGGCTTTGCCATCGCCATTGACCAGCAGTTGAAGAGTGCTTTTCCCGGATAGAGAAATATCCGGTGAGGTAAGTCGACCGGCGTGTTTGGTGGAAAGTAGACCGCTATACATACCGCAGGGAAGAATTCGATCGATCACATTTTCTCCCTCGGGAAATAACATAAACTCTCCGGATTCGGCGGGTTTTTCGGTAACGCCGTTTCCGTAGCGATACCATTTTGAAGAATCGTTCCGGTCAGAAAGATCAAACTCCGTGCCTGCTTCGACCTCTTTTTTCGAAGAAGTATAGATATTGCCGATTTTTCGCAGTGCAGCGGGCACTGTTGTGTTCTTACCTTTTTGAGCCAGATAAAATGGATGGAAAATCGAGCCTTGTGCTTTCCCTGTTTCCCAAAGGGATTCGGTCAGTAATTTTTTTCGCACCTGGTCCAGCGATGCGATCCATTCTTCAGCTAACGATTCCCGAATCTTCGGTTTCAGGGCGGCCAGTTGCTTTTTATTTTTCTCAAGGGCAACAGGGGCGTCTATCAACTTCCGCCCGGGCCGTGTGGACCCGAGGACTCCAAACAGAGCGTAGTAGTCAGCCTGGCTGATCGCGTCAAACTTGTGGTCGTGACAACGGGCGCAGGAGACCGTTAGCCCCTGGAAGGCTTTGGTAAAGGTATTGATTTGATCATCGGTAAACCGGATTTTTTCATCGAGGGCATCGGTGGGTGCAAATCCATGGAAAACCATCCGCCAATGGATCGCACCAAGTATAGATTCGTTGAAGCCGTCCTCTTCGTTGAAGCGCGGATTTTCCAGTAAATCACCGGCGATATGTTCGCGCAGCATTTGGTCGTAGGGGATGTTCGCATTCAGTGCCCGAATCAGATAATCTCTGTAGTAGTGGGCGTTATTAATTTTCGGGTCGCCTTCGGAACCGTGGCTTTCAGCGTAGCGAACCCAGTCCATCCAATGTCGTGCCCAGCGTTCCCCGAATCGCGGGCTGGCGAGCAATTTATCTATCAGTTGACTGGTTGCCTTCTCGCGGTCGATGGCTGCTTTGGTTATAAAGTTATCCAGCTCTCCGGGAGCGGGCGGCAGGCCGGTGAGTGCATAGTATAATCGCCGGGCCAGTGTGCGATCCTCTGCCGCCGGTGACGGCTGAAGTCCGCCCTTATCGAGTTTGCCGTGGATAAATCGATCAATTTCACTGCCCGGTCCATCCGGGACTTGTGGTTCCTTTACCGGTTGGAAACTCCACCAGTTTTGCCGGGTTTGGAAAATGGCAGACCAATTGGTGTCTCTTTCCAACTCCTCTTTTGTGGGTGGTTTGTCGCGTGGATCGGGGGCACCCATATTGACCCATCTCTCGAGGTCCTCGATGACAGGCGGATCGAGCTTTACCCCGGCTTTCGGCATTTCGAGATCGTTCTCGTGTTTCAACGCTTCGATAAGTAGAGATTCGCCGGCTTTTCCGGGTTCTATCGCAGGACCGGAGTCGCCGCCAATAAGTAAACCGTCTCTGTAGTCGAGAACGAGCCCGCCCTTCTGTTTCCCGGTTGAACTATGGCATTCGTAACATTCCTGTGCGAGGACCGGTCGAATTCGGTTTTCAAAAAACTCAATTTCTGCAGTTTGGGCCAGGGCGGTAGCCTGCCAAATCAGACCTAACAGGGTACAATGCCGGACTGTACAGGGTACAGTCCGGGACCTAACAGGGTACAGTCGGCGAAATAGAGATTTCATAGTTACGAGAGAAGGCGGTGCTGGATTTTTGATGCCGCATGTGCGCATTCTTTTCCATACTTTGGAAAGTCACTTTCCGGCATCCGGAACACCGGTGACATCATGGTAAGAGCGGCTACCGGGTATTGGTAGCTGTTAAAAATCGGTGCACCGACGCAGCGGATTCCTTCGAGTCCCTCGGACCGGTCGATTGAGTATCCACGCTCCCGGGTTTCTTCCAGGTCATCGTGAAGCGCTTTTTTGGTCGATAACGTAGACGTCGTGAATTTTTTCAATTTCACCTCGTCATGCCACGCTTCCAGTTCGTGACCGGGCAGCCACGCGAGAATGGCTTTACCCGGCGCGCAGGAGTACATCGGCACGCGCAGGCCGACTTCGCCCATGACTTTGACGGGATGTTTTCCGGAGATTTGCTCGAGCACGACGCATTTGTTGCCGGATCTGACCAGCAATTGGCAGGTTTCCCCGGTCTTCCCGGAAAATTCCTGCATTGCTTCGTAGGCGCATACCGTGAGGCTTTTGTCATTAATTCGCGGACGGCTCAGGTCGAAAAGTTTGTTGGAAAGCAGGTACTTTTTGTCCGACTCACGACGGTGAAGATAACCCCTGTCGTGAAGGGTGTTGGTTATCCGGAACGCGGAATTTTGGGAAATTCCCAGCTCGCGGGTTAAGTCGGCCACGCTTGCTCCCATCGGGAAATCGGCAAGAACTTCGAGAATGGCCAGAGTCCGGTCAGTTCCCGGACTGAGTGAATTCGGATTAAGTTGAGTCCCTTCTTTCATCTAAAAGCAGATGGGACTCTAAATATAGATTGTTAGATTACAACACACCTCCGGGGCGTATTTGCGGCAAAAGTCCGGGATTTTGGAATTTCAGTCCACCCGAAATCAGGAGGATCGGGGATGTAAAATCCTTTCGTTCAGCTCTTTAGAGATGGAACAAGTCGCTTCAATAAATTCTTTAAAAGCTGGTTCCGGTTTGGCTCTGCCGATTTCGATAAGGGACACGCGCAGATCGATGATGTCATTGACCCGCGAGCCTCTGATACAGGTTTTGCCTGCAAAGGTCCGGAGATTTTCTTTTTTGGTAGTAAACAGACAAAGTTCCACAAAAGAAGTAATCATTCCTCCGCCCAGGGCAGGGTAAAGAGCGTCGCTGTTCAACCAGACGGCTTTAGTTTCCCGGTCGTAGCGGGCATTTTGTCTCCATAAGGAAACCAGTTCAGAAATATTTTCCTCCGGGAGAGGATATTTTCCAGCGAACCGCGCAACGAGTTCGCCTGTGCCGGGCAGTCTATCAAATCCCGGGATTTCGGCCTTCAAGGTGGGTGCAACGTTACTTATCATCAGTCTGTTTGTGTGTGCGTCGGAAAATATACGGCGGAAACGGCAATCGTGTCGAGTTGAAATTTAATTTTTCTAAGTAATTATGGAAATGACGGCAGTTTTTGCGTGTATTCCGGCAGGAAATGGGCGGAATAGAATGAAGAGGGTTGATTGTAAGCGAATTTTTACCGATTGTGGGCGTCTCTTACTTCGATGGAACCCGAAATCCCAGTCCCGGCACCGAGGCGCAGAAGTCTCGTTGCAGCGTTTTTCGATAATACATTCCTGCTGCTCGGTCTGACGTTTCTCGCTTGGGGGATTGAGCTGGTTGACTGGGTTCTTGGTCATTATCTCGACAATTCGTTCGGGATTCGGCCCCGGGATGTTACCGGGCTTTCGGGAATTTTGACCGCTCACTGGTTGCACGGAGGCCCAAAACATCTGATTTCCAATACACTTCCATTCTTAATGCTGGGCGGTTTTGTTCTGCTTGGAGGAAAGAAGCTGTTTTGGAAAGTAACTTTGTTTGTCGCTTTGATAGGCGGCGGGTTGCTTTGGCTGCTGGGGGGTAGCGGGGAAAATCATATCGGAGCCAGCCTGGTTATTTTCGGCTACCTCGGTTTTCTTCTCGCGAGGGGATTCTTCGAAAGGAGTGGTCTTTGGATCACGGTTTCTGTAGTGACTTTATTGCTCTATGGCGGGATGATTTTCGGGATTCTTCCCGGGCAGGAGGGTGTTTCCTGGATGGGGCATCTCTTTGGTTTTTTCTGCGGCATAGCAGCGGCGAAAGCTCTGGTCCCGAAAAATATACCGATCTACCGGGTGGAAGGTCGAAACGTCACTTTTACTGAACACGTGTAAGGCCCGGCTGGCTTTTTCTCTATGAAAGACTCGGAGAGACAGATGAGTAAACGTCTCAGCTATGTTCTCCGCCATGCCCCGGAAAGTATCGGCCTTTCACTGGATAGCGCCGGCTGGGCGGATGTGGAGATTTTGCTCTCTTTACTGGCAAAACACAGAACACACATTTCCCGGGCGGAACTGGACTCTGTAGTCGCCAACAACAGCAAGCAAAGGTTTGAATTTTCTGATGACCGGTCCCGGATCCGGGCCCGTCAGGGGCACTCGATACCAATTGAACTGGAATACGAAGCCGTGGCTCCTCCCGATGTATTATTTCACGGAACGGCAGACCGTTTCCTCGAATCTATCCTCGCTGAAGGCCTTCGGAAACAGGGTCGCCATCACGTTCATATGTCGACGGACAAAGCGACTATGCTGGAAGTGGCCCGTCGCCACGGAAAGGCGGTGCTGCTGGAGATCGACAGCGCCGGCATGCACGATAGCGGTTTCGAGTTTTTCCTGACCGCCAACAATGTCTGGCTGACCGATCATGTCCCGACGGAATTTCTGAAAGTCAGTGAGTGATCGGTCGGGATTTTTACGGGTTCAGGAGAACTTCCCGGTCTTGAAATCAAGCTCGTCCGTCTCTATCATCGTTTCGTGGATGAAACGACGAATATGAAATGCGGATATATCTTGAAAGTAACTCGATGGTTTTTGCCAATACCGGTGGTTGCCCTGTTGGCAATAGAGATTTCGGCGCAACCGCTCGAAAAAGGCGGCGCTCTCGATGGGGAGCGATTTCGGGTGATCGTTTCCACGGATGCCGGCGGAAGTGATGAAGATGACCTGCAGTCTCTGGTTCATTATCTGGTATATGCCGATCTTTTTGATACCGAAGGATTCATTTCTTCACCACCGGGAGAAGGGCGTAAGTATGATATAGATAAAGTGATCGATGCCTATGACGAAGACTTTCCGAAACTGGTAAAACACAGAACAAATTTTCCTCAACCGGATGCGCTTCGTGCCGTGGTAAAACAGGGCGCTACCGACCCGGCTCCGAAATCCGGGTTTTCCCAATCGACGGAGGGTTCGCGGTGGATTGTGGAAAGAGCGCTTCACAAAGACGCGGACGGGCGGCCGCTATGGGTTCTGGTGTGGGGATCGATCACCGACCTGGCACAGGCATTACACGACGCGCCGGAGATAAAAGGAAATATCAGAGTCTACTTTATCGCATCATGGAATCGTAACCAGGATCCGAATTCATTTCGCTATATCGAAGCGAA
>JARGOZ010000165.1:444-17370 GCA_029213025.1 Verrucomicrobiales bacterium | reverse complement strand
CAGGCATGTAGGTCGTCAACTTGTAACCATTAAACTTTCCGTCGGCCAGGCTGTAGAGGGCTGATTGTCAGGAGTCACCTGCCATGCAACCTTTTCGAATAGATGGTCCACGAAATCTCCCGACTTCTCTGGTAGTCCCAGCTCTTTGCGTCCTTTCTGTCCCAACTCGGCAGAGAGTTGATAAAACTTCCGCCGAAGAGGAGCTTGCGGCTCTGCTACATCGATTTGCTTCCCGCTCAAAATGTAATAGAGAGCTCTGGCTAATTTTCGAGCAATAGCAACGATTGCGATGTTACGGTTGCCTTTTCTTGCGAAAAGTTTGAACCCCCATTTACCAAGCTTGTTGTTACCGCTTCTTGCCCGGTTAAGCACAACCTGTGCCGCCTGGATCAATAAGCTTCGCATGTCACACCGTCCACGATTACCCGTCCTTCACCGCCACGTTGAGCTGGGATTGTTCCGGGAGGTGTTGGTATTCGTCTATGCCGATTACCATGGCGATGCGGTCTGCCGAAAAAGGAGAGATCGACGCCAAAATGGAGAATGAGATAGACGGTAGCGATTCGGATTTTGGGCGGGGCAGGAGTACTCCGAAGCATTAATGATCTACCTCAACCACAACACGAAACCCGATGAAATTGATGCGAAGGGTCGAAGGGGCAGCGTTGGTGTACCACGCCCCCATCTCGTCACGACGAACGCAGTTCCACGAACCACCTTGCAGTTCACCAATTTGATTTTCCAAACCAAACGCTCCGGTCCATTCCCAGACGTTTCCTCCCAAGTCGTAAATGCCAAATCGACTTTGCTCGTACGAACCTACCGGTGCAGTGAACGGATGGTTATCCCGGTATTGATCCAACTTTTCCGAATGAGCGCTCTCTTGCCCGCTGTAATTCCCCGAGCCTCTGGGTGGCGGCCAGGTTGTTCCCCATGGAAACTCGATTCCGGTCTCCTCAAAGTTTTCGTATAGCCATACCGCGTCATACCATTCGCTACCGGTGGGTAGCCTATAAGTTCTTCCCTCTTTGTTGCTGAGCCATGTACAAAATGCCTCAGCTTCCTTCCGATTCACGTTGACCACCGGGTGAACACCGGTCTGTCTGTGGCCTTTGTATACGACATTTTTCCACTCCATATTCACTCCCGGATTATCTAATGCGAATGCAGTGTAATCCTGCACCCGCGTTTCGTGCTCACAGAACAACACGTCGGTTCCGGGAACCGGCACAAACTTCATCCCGAGGGAATTTGTAAATGTGAGCGGCACGTTAACGTCATTGCCATCATTCAAAGAAAACAAACGAAATGTTCTCCCAGCGCCATCAAATTTGATCCATGGGATCTGACGTTCCTTCGTAACTAATGCGACATTGTCACTGACTGCGAGGAAGGCATCGAAAGCAGTGATTTTGGATCTTCCCAGTTGCTCCACCAGTGCCTTTGTGAACGGACTGTTCGCACCGGCTCCATCCAAAGCGACCTTTCCGGGAGCTGAAGCGAACATGATCATTGTCGCAGGAGGCAACTGACCATCCGCGACAGCTTGCAGTCCACCACCAGCACTTCGTGTCGCCAACCAACTCCGGGTCGGCAGAGGATTGTCCCGGCAGCAATCGAGAATCACCATTTTCGCCGCCAGTTTCACATCCTCCATGTCATCCAGCACCGTTTCGAGAGAAACGGCCTGAGTCCGCAGTTGCGGCACAGCGCTCAACTCGGCATCTACCGGGAGAAGGTAATTCTCGCCGTCGACCTCCACTCCGTGCCCGGCGAAGTAGAACAGACCGACCTTAGCACCCTTCGCCTTAGTCTTAAATTGCTCCAACCCCTCATAGAAGCCTTCCACATTCGCATCCCGAAGTGTCAAGACCTCGAAACCGACTTGTTTCAGAAGGCTCTCAATCGCCACCGCATCAAGGGGAGGGTTGGCAAGTTTGGTGGCGTGGGAATAGTCTCCGTTCCCAACTACCAACGCCACACGTTCGGCACCGGGCGACAGAAAAGTGAAAAATGCGGACCCTACGAGAGTGCAGGTCAGGAGAATGCGACAACATAGCTTCATGACAAGTGGCAACAAGTTCAGTTCCTGAATCGTATAGTACACGATCTGATTGCAGAATCGATCAAGAACGGGAGAAATCTTTTGCCCGCTGTCAAGCCGCGCCGGACCGTGGGTTGGATGTGGGCGCTATATCGTGAATTGGTTATTCCAGTTCAACAACAGCGCGGAATCCGGTGTTGGGGGCACGCGCTGAAGGCCACTCGATTCGCATTGAAGAACGTAGTCCCTTCTCGGTGCCGACCCACCAGGAACTTCCGCGTAGTACGCGCCCCTCTTTTTTGTCATTAAACCAATCCTCACACCATTCGGTAACATTACCACCCATATCGAAGAGCCTGTTTTCATTCGCACTATAGCTTTTGACCGGTGCAGTGAAAGGATGCTCATCCGTGTATTCTTTGATAATCAACCCATGTTCTCTTGCCGAATCTGAGGTAGATTCCATACCTCCCAAATTACCGGTCCCCTCCGGAGGTGGCCATTGATTTCCCCAGGGGTATCCCGGTACCTTTCCATTCTTTGCTTCAGGACTGAGACTTGCATCTTCCTTATCCCCAATCCCAACCGCCAGGCTCCATTCATGGTCTGTCGGCAGACGGTATATTCTGCGTTCTTTACGACTCAACCATTTACAAAAAGCCTTTGCTTCCTCCCAGCTAACTTGCACAACGGGATGATCTGAGGTTTGCCCATCAATATTCTTCCACCTCATGTTTACGCCCGGATTTTCAGCCGCAAACGCAGCATAATCCTTGACTCGCGTCTCATGTTCGCAAAAAAACACATCAGCTCCCGGCACGGGCATAAATCTCATCCCGAGGGAATTTGTGTAAGCTATTGGAACATCAATTGATGCACCTTCATTTAGGGAGAACATGCGAAACCGCCTACCAGCGCCATCAAATTTGATCCATGGGATCTGACGTTCCTTCGTAACTAATGCGACATTGTCACTGACTGCGAGGAAGGCATCGAAAGCAGTGATTTTGGATCTTCCCAGTTGCTCCACCAGTGCCTTTGTGAACGGACTGTTCGCACCGGCTCCATCCAAAGCGACCTTTCCGGGAGCTGAAGCGAACATGATCATTGTCGCAGGAGGCAACTGACCATCCGCGACAGCTTGCAGTCCACCACCAGCACTTCGTGTCGCCAACCAACTCCGGGTCGGCAGAGGATTGTCCCGGCAGCAATCGAGAATCACCATTTTCGCCGCCAGTTTCACATCCTCCATGTCATCCAGCACCGTTTCGAGAGAAACGGCCTGAGTCCGCAGTTGCGGCACAGCGCTCAACTCGGCATCTACCGGGAGAAGGTAATTCTCGCCGTCGACCTCCACTCCGTGCCCGGCGAAGTAGAACAGACCGACCTTAGCACCCTTCGCCTTAGTCTTAAATTGCTCCAACCCCTCATAGAAGCCTTCCACATTCGCATCCCGAAGTGTCAAGACCTCGAAACCGACTTGTTTCAGAAGGCTCTCAATCGCCACCGCATCAAGGGGAGGGTTGGCAAGTTTGGTGGCGTGGGAATAGTCTCCGTTCCCAACTACCAACGCCACGCGTTCGGCACCGGTTGACATAAAGGTGAAAAATGCGGACCCTACGAGAGTGTAAGCTAGAAGAATGCGACGGCATGATTTCATGTAAAGTAGCAACAGGTTCAGTTCCTGAATCGTAAGATACACGATCTGATTGCAGAATCGATCAAGTTTGAATGAAAACGAGGCAACCGGAAGGATGGGTCAGGTCCAGAGGTAAGACAGTAAAACATCAGTCCCCTGAAATTAAGTGAAACTGTATGGAGTGCCAAAAAAAACCTTCCATTTGTCATCCTGGCCCTATTTCCCCAGCGTTGGCGGTGAATTCGGGTGCTACCGTGCCATAAACTCGTTTCGGAAATCAAAGTGCCAAAAACCTCGAAGATGATGAGTTTATGACACTGAATTCCCCGGACAATTGGAGTTAATAAGGCGTTCGTTCAACCTCAGTTCTTACCTGGTAAAGGCTGGTAGTTGATTGTACCCAACCCTCCTCTGTTAAACCCGACGAGTCCTACTTCGCACATCACATCAGGATCAGTATACCTCTACTCAAAACAATCCGGCAATGGGGTGTCCTTTTGTTACTATGGTGCCGTCGGGAAGCGAAGTATGGGCAGCCACCGTGAATGGTCTCCCGCTCATGGAATGAACCACTTTGTTCAGATCCATACCCATGGCGTGGGCGATGGTGGCGTTGAAGTCCGCCGGCTTTAGAGGATTGTCGGCGGGCGCATTTCCTTTTTCATCCGATTTGCCGATCGATCCCCCTCCGGTGATGCCGCCACCGGCGAGGACACAGGAAAAACATCGCGGATGGTGATCGCGACCGGTATTGGCATTGACCACGGGGCCCCGACCGAACTCTGTCGCTATGACAACGAGGGTCGATTCCAACAAGCCCTCGGCTGCGAGGTCACTCAATAAATTGGCGACCGCCCGATCCATGTCAGCCGCCAGCTCCCCGACACGATTGAAGTTGTCGTCGTGAGTGTCCCAACCTCCTTTTTGGACGTCGACAAACCGGACCCCGGCTTTCACGAGTCTTTTGGCGAGGAGACAACCCTGAGCGAATGACGAATCGCCGTAGCGATTGCGCACCGGTTCGGGTTCTTTTGATAAATCGAATACCTCCAGATCTTCGCTCTTCATAAACGCCAGCGCTTCATCGTAGAGAGCGGTGTAGTCTTTGACTTTCGGGTCAGTGAATTTGGCGCGAAATCCGGCATCCAATTCATCGAGTAAATCCAGCCGCCGCTTGTAGAGAATTTCTTTGTCCTCCTCTTTCCCGTATCCAAACTTTTTCGAATGGGGCACTCCCTTGTCCGGCCGCAGAATGGGAAGCGGCGCTGTCGCAGCAGGGAGAAAGCCTCTCCCCGGGTGACCGCTGCCGGGCATCAGAGATACGGAATCGGGCAAGGTGCCCTCATTTTTGCCCAACAATGTCTGCGCCCACGGCCCGAGAGACGGATGACGAATATCAGGGCGGGCGGAGTAACTGGTCCGCATAAAATAACTCCCCTGCTGATGGTCCCCCGTTTTCTGACCGAGCGATTTTACGACAGCAAGCTTGTCGCGATGTTTGGCCAGCATCGGCAGGTTGTCAGCCAGCGGTTCACCGGGAACATTGGATTTTATGGTTCCGGTGGCACCCATTTCCTCTCTGCCCGGTTTCGGATCAAAGGTATCGAGATGGGACATGCCTCCCGACATAAAGAGATAGATACATTTTTTGGCACGGCCGAAACCTGGAAGCGTCGAGTTATCGATCAATCCTTTTTCGTTCGCATTGAGAAACCCCGGCAGCGAGCTGCCGGCGCTGACGCCAAGAAATGATTTTGCTGCATACTCGGCAAACTGACGACGGGAAAAGTGTTTATCAAATTTCATTGGAAACATGGGTTACTGGATAAAGAGAAATTCACGACTGTTGATGAGAGCCCAAATGAGATCGGGGTATCCGTTTTTTTCGTCGGAGCGGATGGCTTTGTAGCAAACGGCTTTTTCCTTTCCTTCAGCCGGTCGGTTTAGAATGGATAGATAGATTTGATCGAGCTTTTCCCCGGTCGCTCTAACGCCCCCGGCTTTCTTGAAAATCATGGAATCCGGTTTGGCCAGAGAATGACTCATGTAGCTGTTTAATATATACAAAATCTGAGGCACTGATCCCTGGTCCGACCCATTGTCCGGAGTAGTCCGGTCCGCCTGCCCCCAGGCGCGAAGGAAGTGATCTCCACTCGCAGGTTGCCTCATTTCCGATGCTCTGACGAAATACGTTCCGTAATCCCGGAGCAGATCACCGTTTTCCCGGTAGGCTTTTCCGGTCGGGTTCTCCGGAACTGCATGGAGTGAGGGAGCAGGCCCGGATATCGCTTTCCGGACCAGGTCGGAAGCAAGTTCCACCTTTTTCAATGCTGTCTCCCCTTCGATGGAGGCGTAGTCCATCTCGATACTTCTCCGAACATCGTCCGCTACATCGCGTTTCAAATCGTAGGGATCTGTGACCAGTAAGGTCATAAAAGAATCCCAAAGTTGCTCGGCTGACATACGACGCAGAACCGGACCGGGGAATGGGTAATCATTTCTACCGATCTCAATTTCGGAAACACCTTCAGGGGTTGCCTCTCTTTGCCAGGCTTCGGAGTAGTAGATCGCTCTGCGGAGATCCTTTATGCTGAAATTCATTTTCCCGAAAGACTCGGCCAGGAAAGCGAGAAGTTCCGGATTTTGCGCCTGCTTCAAATTTGCCAGGTTATCCACCGGGTTATGCAGGGGCAACCCGAAGGCCCAGTCCCAAACGCGATTGACCAGAGCCACTGAGAACCTCGGATTCTCCGGTGAAGTTAACCACGCGGAAAATGCTTTCCTCGGGGTTTCGTAGTCGGATACGTCAATATCTTCGCCGAACAAGGTATAGGGCTCCACCACTTCCCCCGGTTTCCCGTCGTCGTATTTATAGTCGTGCGGCAGGGCCAACTGCTTTTCTTCGCTGTCACCTATCGCTTGTTGATTAAATCCCATCACCAACCGGATTCGATTATCAAATCCGAAGTTCGGATCACCTTTCAACTCCCGAACCTGTTGCTCGATCCGGTCGCGCTCACCGATATAGTCTTTCCATTTCACCCCGACTCTTTCGGTCTTTTGCCCGAGGAAAGCAGCCAGTGAATAGAAATCCATCTGGGTCCATTCTTCGAACGGATGGTCGTGGCATTGCGCACAGGTGATTTCCGTCCCGAGAAACAGAGATACGGTTGCGGACAGGTTGTTAAGCGGCATACCGAAATCGCGAAGAAACCAACCCGAGGCGGGGTCCTCGAAAATGGTGCCTTCGGACTCGATCATCGCTCTCACAAACTGATCCCACGGAAGATCCTCGGCGATGGAATCCTTGATCCACTGGATGTAGGTTTCGAACACCGCATAATCTTTGGTCCGGGAAGTCACACGGAGTTGATCAGCATACCAGTTGAAGGTGTGGCTCACATACTCATTGGAATCGAGCAATTGGTCGATTAGCCCCTTCCGTTTGTTGGGAGCGGTGGAGTCCAGAAACAAAATCGTTTCATCGTAAGTGGGGATTCTCCCGGTGATTTCCAGGTAGATCCGCCGGACAAACTGGGCGTCAGTTGTGCCGGGGTTGGGAGCGCGGTTTGCCTGCTTCAGTCCTTCCGCTATATATTGATCGATTCGATTCGCGACATTTTCCGGTGAGGACAGGAAACCGTCTTTGACCCATTTTTGATCTTCGGGGCTGAGTTTCGAATAGGGAAACGGAACAATCTTTCCATTGGCCAGTTTGAGTTTCACTTTTCCGGCATCCACTCCGGCGTATTCCGCCGAAACCGTCCGCCCCTGCGTGTCAGTCCAGACCCTGACCTCAGCACAAACAAAATTTGTGATGGTTAGTGATAAAACGACTACTGCCAGCGCTGCCGGCTCGATGTGATGTTTCTTCGGCCTCATGATTAGAAAAACATGAAAGTAGCAAAAAGTATACCATAAATTTCGAAATTCATTTTTGTAACCCGTTATTTATGTGTCAATTAGGTAACGACGGGGCATTTATTGACCGATTATTCCCTGTGCAGCCCTGTGATTGCCTGCAGTGGCGCGTATTCTGCTATTCGTGTCCCGCGATGCGGATTTTATGATAAACAACACCTGGCAGGATTGGCATGAACTCTTCCCGGTTGCGCTCGATCTACTACTGCTTTGTGTAGTGGCACTGATCGGCATTGGTATAGGCCGTATTTCCTTTGGCGGGGTGCGCCTCGGAATCGCCGGGGTACTTTTTTCCGGACTTATCGCTGCTCATTTCGGATTTCGAATCGATACCCACGTGGCTCACTTCACCAAGGAACTGGGATTGATCCTCTTTGTGTTTTCACTCGGGCTCCAGATGGGCAACGGATTTTTTGCTTCACTGCGAAAAGAAGGGCTCAAGTTAAATTTATACGCGGTGGCGATTATCGGATTAGGAGCTCTGATCACCTTAGTTGGGGCGAAACTGCTGGGACTCCCAATGGCAGCCGCAGCAGGCGTTTTCTCGGGCGGGACTACCAACACACCTTCTCTCGGCGCAGCCCAGCAAGCCCTCTCCGCAACCGGAGACGGGGATCCCGTTCTGGCCGCCATGGCCTATGCAGCGGCTTATCCTCTGGCCGTGGTCGGGATTATCGGGACTCTTTTGATATTGAAACGTATTTTCGGCATCAATATGGAAGAAGAGAAAGAGCGCTTCCAGGCTGCACGCCGCGAAGAATTTGAACCGCTCGTCCGGATGAACCTCACGGTGGAGAACCCCAATCTCGCGGGGTTGAAAATAGGCGAAATTCCCGGTCTTCACGAAACGGAGGTGATCGCTTCCCGAATTCGCAGGAAAGGCGAAACGGAAATTCAAACCGCCGGTTTGAAAACCGTTCTCTCGATTGGGGATACGCTGATGGTGGTGGGAACCGGTCGGCATGTGGAGAAATTCCGCCTCGTCGTCGGTGCAGAATCCAACGAAGATCTGATGGAAGCTCCCGGTGAGGTCTCTTTTCGACGCGTGGTAATGACCAATGAAAAGGTAATCGGTAAATCGGTCAAAGAACTGGGACTCGATGCCCTCTACGGCGTGACCGTTACCAGAGTGACCCGCCAGGAGCACCCTTTCACCGCCCTGCCGGAGGTTCGCCTCCAGTTTGGCGATCACCTCCAGATCGTCGGACCGGAATCGAGTCTGGACGAAGCCACCGCCGTTCTCGGAAATGAAGTTCACAGGCTCGATCACACGAACTTTGCCACAATCTTTCTCGGTATTTCACTGGGTATACTGTTGGGCCTTCTCCCTGCCAAACTCGGCTGGCTTCCGGCCCCGCTTCGCCTCGGTCTCGCGGGAGGACCTCTTCTCGTGGCCGTGCTCATCAGCCGCCTTGGAAAAGTGGGACCATTCGTGGTCAACATGCCGGAAAACACCAACCGCGCGCTGCGCGAACTCGGCATCATCCTGTTTCTGGCATGCGTCGGTCTTCTTGCGGGGGAACACTTTTTTGAAACAGTCTTCACCGGCGCCGGATTGAAATGGGTCGGGCTCGGAGCCATCGTCACACTGGCGCCTTTGCTCATCGTCGGCTTCGTGTGTCGGCGATTCGGCAAAATGAATTACATGTCCATTTCCGGATTGCTTTCAGGATCGATGACCGATCCTCCCGCGCTCGCTTTTGCGACCAGTCTGACGAACAGCGATTCACCCGCCGTTACCTACGCGACCGTCTATCCCCTCACGATGATTCTGCGGATCGTGGTCGCCCAGTTGATTGCCCTGCTGGTTTGGTAGGCTCTGTTTTCAGGGGCGAACGACTTCAACCGTCAGCGTCTGGCGTCCCCATTTCAAGGCATCCTTATGGGATTTGAAGAACAAATCGAGCCTTCGGCCGGTAATGGCTCCGCCCCGGTCTTCCACGACTCCCCATCCATAGCCGGGAACTTTCAGTCGCGTTCCGAACGGCAAGAGTGAAGTGTCCGCTGCGATGGTATGCCCCGGTTTGGCCTGTTTTCCGGAAGCTGTTTCTCCGATTTTTTTCCGTTGGCCTTTCATTGGACCATAGGCGTAGACCGGTTGCATGAGCAGGTTTCTCTCCCACCCACAACATTTCTGACACTTGCAGTATCCTGTCACTTCCATCGAGATTTTCTCAGTGCGCGAGAAGGCCCCGCGACTGGCGCAACCGCACACCAGCAAAAAAACGGGAACAGCAAATAACAGGTACTTCATAATTATGGCAATTATAATTTCCGCTTATATTCAGTCATATCAAGCACTATCGTAAGGACTGGAGTATTTCCCATCGGGTTTTGAGGCGATTTTGAATCCAACCGGAATAGTATAGTTTTGCCCCGGTTGCGGTAGAGGAATGCGTTGTTCTGTAGTTGTAGCGAACCATCATTCCTAAGTGGAACTTTCACTCCCCGTCGTTGCACAGCCTTCCATTTCTGGTAAAGAAGACAGGTATGGCCCGTTTTTCCGCACTCGCATCTTTGTTGGTCTTCGTATTGCTGCTCTTTGCCTCAAAAGGAGGCGGACAGGGTCCCCCGCCACCGGCACCCGGCTGGGAACTGCTCAAAAACGCCTCGATCCAGCTCACTATGTCGCTCAATGGAATGAAGGTTCACGTCTCAGGCCAAAATCTTTATCTGCATTCTTCGACATCCGGAAGCGGAACCACCCATGTTATCATTCCGGCCAACTCAACCGCGAAAGTCAGCGGTTCCTGGAACTACAATCATAAGTCCCTGAAAACCAGTTGGGGTTGGCAGACGGAAAGTGACTGTTCCTACAGAGTAAATGACTCGCACGAGGTCACGATAGACCCGGCTCACCTCGACAGCCTGGACCGCACTGCCCTCACGCGGATTGAGATTCGGGATCAGCGCACAAGCGGGGGCGGGATTCATTATCGCATCATCTCCCGGGGAGCTTCAGCAACCCTGCAACCGGGCGAGCGTCCGGGTCTCATCAAGACAGCCTGGAATCAGAACGCCAGCGTCGAAACCCATACCACAGCCTACTCGTTATCGAACGGCAACACCGTTACCGCTCACGATCAGGGAACGATTGAAAAGGACTACAAATGTTACTTCGATATAGACGTGGGCACAGATAACGGGAGCTCCGAAGTCGGCGAACAATTGCGCTTTCCTCCCCGGCTTCAATTCAGGGATTTTCAGGTTCGACCGCTGCCGGAGCTCGACTGGGGTAACCTGCGCCTTCAGGGGAGCGAATCGATTTCTATAGTAAAAAATTCTCCCGTGATTACCGAAGGAGGTTTTCCACCCTCCAGCCTTGATGTGAACTGGGATGTCAATCTGGGAGCGGAAAATCCTGTCGCTACACTTGAACCGGCCCCCTCCCCCGGCGATAAAAAAGAGAAATTTTTCATCCCCGAAATTGGCCAAACCCGACGCTACAGATTGACTGTCGATGAACCGGGCCGCGTTGAGGCCATTCGATTCAAGCTCGAAAACGTCACCCAATATCCGGGAGTTTGTGGAAATGGTACAAACCACATGCGCTTCCCTCAAAATCAGCCCTGTCCGGACTGCAATCGTCGGATCACAACGGAGGACGAAGAGCCGGTTCCGGTGAACTACGGCGGCCTGAAATTCAAGCGCTATTACGAGCGGGTCAACCGCTGTGCTCTGGATGAATTACCGGATGTGTTCTTCCGCGAACAAAGCTCCCGGTTCAAGATGAAGGGCAAAAAAGTGAAGGGAGATTTGAAGTATACGATCTCTGATCAGCTGGAAAGCGGTACGCCTGCCTCAAAAGCAGTCGAAGTGCTCGTCACATTCATGGACAGCGGCGCTGCAGCAAAACTCAGTGCCGAAGTCAAAGTGAATGGAGAATGGCAGTATGCCTTACCACAGGGAGATGTCGCGCAGGGAGATTACCTGTTACTTCCCGGGGACTTTGATGGCGACCGGATATCTGATTTCTATGAAGAGTATCGCATGATTAGCGACCCGAAAGCGGATGACGAAAAGCCTGAAGGACACGGTCACTCGGGAGACGGCTTTTCGAATTTGGAAGAATACCGGGGATTCTTTACCATGGGAAGTTTGACCCGGCTCAGTCCCTCAAACAAAGACATATTTATCCATGACAAAGAAGATTCGTTTCCCGCAAACCTTTTTATCGGGCTGTCGAATGACTTTCGCAATCAGGGCATGGTGGTCCGGGAAGTGAGGGCCGGAGAGTTTCGAAATGAGGTCGTGAACTATTCTCCGGTCGACACAAGAGTCACCGAACAGGTGGTAATCGTGATTCATGACCACTACAGCATGATCCCTTTACTACATATGATGCAGCAGCGAACGCAACAGTCAGAGAACAATACTGATTGGACTGTGCTCGCCGCCGCTGCATCAATGGGGCCACCATCAAAGAAAGCCAACACTCTGGTGGTAAATTCGGCCGGCGAGTTTGCAAACGCAGGGCTGATTGCTCATGAGATGGGCCATCTCTTCGCGGTCAAACACCATGGCGCCGGAGACTACTTTGTTCAGTACGAAGAAAACGGAACCCGTGAGCGACGCCACGTTGCGGTCAAACACGGCACCCACAGTGGTGACCCGGAATGCTACATGATATACAATTCCGCCTATCTATTCAAACCCCATAAGGACGCCGGTATCGACGAGTTAAAACGATTCGTTCAGCACCGGGCGCGAAAGCATTTTTGCACGACCAAAGCCGGACTCCTGCATAATGCCAGTGGAGTAGCAGGAAGCGCCTTCCATGGAAATTGTCTCTATCAAATCGATGTCAAAACACCTTCTAAATAAATCACCCTGGATTGCATGCCTCGCATCCATACTGTTAACAAGGTGCGGATCAGATGAAGAAACTGCACAGGATTCCGGGAACGGTGCCGCTGCGGTTTCGAACGCAGAAATGGCAATCATCTCAGTGAAATTGAATTTCGGATCACGGCTCGAAACCGGTTCCGGAGCCCCTTTGCTGGTCAGTGCGGCTATTTACGGAGAACCTGCTAAAGGTATGATTCCCCGGGTGGAAAAGCCTGATGGCAATGCGGTAAAGATGAAATGGGAAAAGGTGGAACTGGCCACTGACGGCACACAGGCCTGGGAAAGCACCACTTCAAAACTCGCGCCGGGTCGATACCGGGTATCCATCGAAACAAAAACCGGAGCGTTTTCGCCCTCCGCAACCTTGATCGTAACGGACGGCCCGGCGGAAAAACGACTCGTCGATTATCACAGCCGCCAAATCTCGCTGGCCAGGGGACAGGCGGATTCCGTTCTTGCTGAAGTAGAGAAACAACTCGCCCGTGAGCCCGGTAACCTGGCTCTTCTGCTGGAACTGGCGGCCCTCTATAAGTCCGCAGGACGCGAAGCCGAACATCACAAAGTTTTCGAGCGGATTGCGACCGTTATTTCCCCATCAGCAGATCCAGCCGAAAGATACCGTGCCGTTCCTGAATGGATCCGGATGCAGTTTCTATGAGAGAGTGCATGGATTGCCGGTCACGGATTCCAGACAATCCACAGCCGGTTAAACGAAGATCATGAGCTCTCGATAGTAATTCCAAACCAAACGGGATACGCAATTATTTTCTGAGGCACCGATATGATCCATGTTATCGTCCACCCCGAATTTCATGATGATATCCCAATTGCGAACTTTCCTTTCCGCAGCCATTCTGGTGATTGGCAGTAGCGGCTCCCTGACTGCGGCTGATTGGCCCATGTGGCGCTACGATGCCGAACACCGTGCCGCCTCGCCGGAGCAGCTTCCCGATCAGCTCGAGCTTCAGTGGACACTGAAATTATCTCCGCGCGAACAAGTCTGGGACGACCCGCTGAATCATGATCTGATGCCCTATGACCGCATCTTCGAACCGATCGTTCTCGGTGACCGGATGTTTCTCACTTTTAATGACTCTGACAAGGTCGTGGCCTACCACACTTCGGACGGCAGTGAATCATGGCGATTCTACACCGATGGTCCGGTTCGCCTGCCTCCGGTCGGGTATAAGGAAAATATATACATAACCAGTGACGACGGATTTCTTTACTGCCTCGCCGCAGCTACCGGTGAGCTTCGCTGGAAATTCCGCGGAGGCCCCGGGCCTCTCAAAGTCCTCGGCAACAAGCGGCTCATTTCAGCCTGGCCCGCCCGTGGCGGTGCCGTGATTCGCGACGGGCATGTCTACTTTGCCTCCAGTATCTGGCCTTTTATGGGGACATTTATATACTCACTCAATGCGGAAACCGGTACAGTCGAATGGGTCAACGACAGCACCGGCGCCCAGTATATCAAACAGCCCCATAGCGCCCCGTCCTTCGCTGGCGTAGCCCCACAAGGTACTCTCGTCGCTACAGAGGACTATTTGCTCGTTCCCGGTGGCCGCTCGGTTCCCGCTGCGTTTGATCGCAGCACCGGTAAATTCGTTCACTTCGAAATCAACGCCGGAGGAAAAGGAAACGGCGGTTCTTTTGTGATTGCTAACGGCGATGAATTTTACGTTCACACCCGTTACCGGGGCGTCCGTAGTTACGATCTCGCCAGTGGTAAGAAAGGGTCGTTCACCTGCAACGAACCCGTTTTGACTTCAGACTACCTATACATCGCCACAGACGAAAAAGGAAAAGAGCAAGTCCATGTAGTTGATGCCGGGGAGAAGAAGCGGGTGTGGACGATCGCAGCCGACGGCACAGGCGATCTGATCAAAGCCGGCGACCAACTGTTCGCAGTCGGCGGGAATACCCTGACCGCTATCAATCTCTCCGATAAAGGACAAAAGGGCAAGACGGCCTGGACCCGTAAGATCGACGGCGACGTGCAGCGATTACTCGCCGCCAACGGGAAACTTTTTGCCGTAACTCTCGATGGTCGAATCATGGCGTTCGGCTCCGGTTCGCGATCTGATCGAGTCGTCACACCGCAGGTGGTGGCTCCCGCCGTCACTTCAAGTGCAGCTAAGTTCCTGGAACAAACCAGGGCACGCGACGGCTATTGCCTATGGTATGGCCTTGACGATATCGACCTGCTGCAATCTGTACTCACCGAATCCGAATTACATATCATAGCCGTCGACCCGGACCTGGAGAAAGTCGAACAGATACGACGTCGTTTCGATGCGGCCGGTCTTTACGGCAATCGCATCACCATTCATCAAGGCTCACCGGCCACTTTCAAGGCTCCTCCCTATATCGCGAATCTTGTCCACGTCAGCCCAACTCAATCCAGTCAATTGTCCACCGCCACGCTGGAATCTATCTATAGTTCGGTGCGGCCGTACGGTGGAGCGCTCTCGCTTGACCCCGGAGCCCTCAAAATCGTCGATACAGCCGACCTGCCCCGTGCTGAGATCGCCGGAAATGTGGTATTCCGTACCGGAGCGCTGCCCGACTCCGCCGATTGGACTCATCAATATGGTGACATCGCCAACTCGGTAAAATCCGATGACAGCCGCCTGAAACTCCCGCTGGGTGTTCTCTGGTTCGGCGGAAGTTCCAACGTGGATGTTCTACCCCGCCATGGCCACGGACCGCCCGAGCAAGTCATCGGCGGACGCATGTTCATAGAGGGAATCGACTGCCTAAGCGCCCGCGATGTCTATACCGGTCGTGTGCTCTGGATTCGCCGCTTTGAAGATCTCGGCACCTTCGGCATCTACTACAATGAAACCTATAAGGACACCCCTCTCGACCCTGCGTACAACCAGAAACACATACCCGGCGCCAATGGTCGCGGCTCCAACTACGTCGCCACTGAGGACGCTGTCTATCTAGCCATCGAAGACAGTTGTCACATCCTCGATCCACAGACCGGCGCTACCAAAAAAATTATCCATCTGTCGAAGAGTCCGTCACAGAGCGAAGCACCAAAATGGGGCTTCATAGGCATTTATGAAGACATTTTAATCGGCGGTAACGGCTTCGCCAATTTCAGTCAAAAATATGCCCCGTCCGGTAAACCTGTTGAACCTTCTATCGAAGACTACTCTGCCAGTGACGGCCTGGTCGGCTTTGATCGGCACACCGGTGAACAACTTTGGTCAATCCCGGCCAATCACAGTTTTTTGCACAACGGCATCGTCGCGGGCGACGGTCGCATCTATTGCCTCGATAAACTGCCAAAGAGCGCCGAGGACAAACTGAAACGCCGCGGCGGAGAAATCCCCCGCGACTACCGAATTGTAACCATAGACAGTCGCACCGGGAATCAATTGTGGGAGCGTAAAAACGAAATATTCGGCACCTGGTTAAGCTACTCAACGAAACACGACATCCTTCTCCAGGCCGGTGCCAGTGCCAGTGACCGGCTTAAAGACGAAACCAACCAGGGAATGACCACCTACCGCGGCCAGAGTGGCGAAATCGTATGGCAACGTAAAGATGTGCGCTATTCAGGCCCCTGCATCCTTCACAACGAACTGATCATCGCCAATGCCGATCAAAACTCCAATAAAAAAGGCATCGGCGAAACCAGCACCGTATTCAGTTTGCTTGACGGTTCGGATCAAACGACCATCAATCCGATCACCGGTGCGCCCGAACCCTGGCGGATCGTCCGCGGCAAAGGCTGCAACACGATCATTGCCTGTGAGAATTTTTTGACCTTCCGCGACGGGGCCGCGAGTTACTACGATCTTGAAAATCGCAATGGCATCGGCAGCTTCGGCGGATTCAAATCCGGATGCACCGCCAACCTCGTCGTTGCCAACGGCGTGTTAAACGCCCCGGATTACACCCGCACCTGTAGTTGCTCCTATCAGAACCAGACATCTCTTGCCCTGGTTCATATGCCCGACGTAGAACTATGGACTTCCAGCCTGCTCGGCGGATCCGAAGAGGGCACGGATGCCATCCAGCGACTAGGCATCAATTTCGGTGCTCCCGGCGACCGCCAGTCCGCCGATGGAACCATGTGGCTGGATTATCCATCTGTAGGAGGGCGCTCTCCCGTAGTTAATGTAGAGATCACCGGTAAAGATTGGGACGTATACTGTCAGCACACCTCTGCAGTCACCGGTTCCAATCTACCATGGGTGACAGCGTCCGGAGTTCGTAACGTGCAGAATATTTTCATTCGCCCGAAAATCCAAATCGACTCATCTTCAAACGCATCGCAATCCGGCATCATCTCTGCTGATAACAAAACTGATACCGCCGAAGAATCTGCCAAAGGAGACGTGACCATCTCCAGCAGCGATCTGGAATTGACTACTGATAAAACGAAGCAAATCATCGGCATCCGTTTCCGCGGTCTGAACCTGAAGCGCGGCCAGAAGGTACCGCCGTCTTTCATCCAATT
>JARGOZ010000165.1:0-434 GCA_029213025.1 Verrucomicrobiales bacterium | reverse complement strand
CGATGAGACAGATTCAAAACCAACTCAGCTTACCATCCGCGCGGAAGCGATTGACAATGCGGAGGAATTCCAATCGAAGTCAGAAAACATTTCGCGTCGAAAGCTAACCAAAGCCTCCGTGTCATGGTCGCCTGGCCCGTGGACTAAAGTGGGCGAATCCGGCCCCGCTCATGCCACACCTGATTTAGCGTCACTGATCACCGAGGTCATCGCCCGCCCCGGCTGGAAGCCCGGCAATGCCATTGCCTTCATCATCACCGGCGACGGAAAACGGGTCGCTCAAGCCCGATCAAATGGCGCACCGAAACTGTCGATAGAAATGACTACCGAAACCGGGCAGAATCCGTCTGAGAAACCGGCCCCGGAGAAAAGTTATTCTGTGCTTCTGTATTTCGCTGAGCCGGATTCTCTGCAGCCAGGCGAACGCGTTTTCG
>JARGOZ010000164.1 GCA_029213025.1 Verrucomicrobiales bacterium | reverse complement strand
ACAAAATCTCGAGCGGTATTACAGTTATCGTATCGAAAAGGGTGAAACAGGTCGACTTTTGGCCGTCGCCGGGTTTCGGAACGGAGAGCAATGAGCCACAAAACACATACTTACGAAGCACACGCCAAAACCAACTTGTGGCTTCGGGTTACCGGTCAGAGAGAGGATGGCTTTCACAATATCGAGAGCAGGATGGTACTTTTGTCGCTGGCTGATAAAATCGAGCTGCAGTTGATCGGCAGAGACAAGATCTCACTGACTTGTTCGGATGAATCCCTGCCAACCGGAGAAAAGAACCTCGTCGTCAGGGCTGTCCGGGCCATGGAAAAACACACCGGGCAGGATATCGGAGCGAAAATCCATCTCGAAAAAAACATCCCTGTCGGAGCCGGGCTCGGCGGCGGCAGCAGCGACGCAGCCGCTGTCATAAAAGCTATCAACGAACTGAAAGAATTCGGGATCGATACGCAGGAACTCGCACGGATCGGTGCCTCAATTGGTTCCGATGTGCCCTTTTTCCTGTATAATCAAACTTGCGACGTGAGCGGTCGCGGCGAGGAAGTTACCCCCGTTGCGGAAGAGGAAATTCTGCGACTCCCCGTCGTCCTGCTGAAGCCGGGATTCCAGATTTCCGCCGCGTGGGCGTACCAAAACCTCGCCAAATCACAGGAAGTGCACGTAAGCGATTCAGTGCCCCAGCTTTGTCCGTGGGGAAAAATGGAAAATGACCTCGAACGTCCGGTTTTCATGAAATTCCCCGTCCTACGCCAGATGAAAACCTGGCTCCTCGCTCAACCTGAGGTGCACGGAGCCCTTCTCTCCGGCAGCGGTTCGACTGTCGTGGCTGTGCTGAGGCATTTCGACGGCGGGGAACCTCTGGTAAAGAGAGCCAAAGCCCGATTTGGAGAGCCTACATGGACCTATTGCGGATACACAGTGTGAAGTGACGAATGGCGAGCGACGAAGAAACACCGGAAAGCACCCGACTCGATCTATGGCTCTGGTCGACGCGATTATATAAAACAAGGACCATTGCCTCCGATGCCTGCAAGAACAACCGGATCACGGTAAACGGACAGAAAGGCAAGCCCGCCCGTCAGGTTCGGGTCGAAGATCGCATCTGCGTAGACCGGGGCTCTATGAAGCAGGAAGTCGAGGTAAAAGCGATCCTCAGCAAACGGGTCGGTGCGAAACTCGTGTCGGACTACCTGATCGATCACACTTCGCCGGAAGAATATGCCCGGGCAGCATCCATTCGCCAAACCAACCGGTTTTCCACCCCGGAGCGCGAGCCAGGAACCGGGCGGCCAACCAAAAAAGAACGCCGCGAACTGGACCAACTTATGGACGACAGTGCTATCGAGATGGAGGCCTTCGAAAAATTCGCTAAAGCTCTGGCGAAGAAACGGTAACATCCCCCTGCCCTAAACCTGAGCATTCGGCGTTATAAATTAAGTGCTTTGCAGGGGCTGATTGTCGGGTAATTTTCCACTCCTTACTGCCTTACTGAACATGACAGAATTTCTCCTTATTCTGGGAGTGATAGTACTATCATTCGCTCTCAGAACTCTGCGCTGGACTCCTTTCCGGAAAATGGGGGTCGTCGGATTCCTCGCCGCCTTCTTTTTGACCGGTTATTTTCTATCCGGAAAAATCTGGGTCGGAGCGATGCTCGTTTCGATGTGGTTCCTCTTTCCCTGGATTGAGCTGTTGACCCGGACCCGCAAAATGAGGCTGCCGGTGAAAAAGAAACTGTCCAGTCAGGCGCCTCCGGGAGCCCAGCGATTTCCCGAGCTGGAATCAATGACCGCCGAGATCGAAGCGGAAGGATTTGAATACGTCAAGGACACCGGGTGGAAATGGCAGGAAAACCGGCAGTTTTTCCGGTTTTTCTATCATCCTGACAAGCGGGTTCAGGTTGCGATATGTTTCACTGAGCAAAAACACTTTTCGTGGGCCTGCTTGACGCTTACCGCCCGCCATTCAAACGGCAAAGTGTACCGCTCCACCAACATCCCTTTCAGCACCCCGATGAAGTCCGCCCCCGGCGTTATCACGAGGAGGGATTTATACTCATCAACGTTTCCGGGATTTCTCGGCTCTCACGAAGAATGGTTCGAAGGCATGGGCCTGGAAGGCTCCGATTTAGTGCCGCAAACCGCCGGAGATATCACCGACCAGCTCGAAAACGAGAATGGCAGCCAAATTTTGCACAACGTGAAATCGGGAATCATTTCCGTCTGTGAAAATGCCGATACCTGGCGATATTCGTGGCGCGGATTGATCTACCTGTATTTTCAGGCGCTGAAAGACTTTGTGAAGTGGTGTTAGGGCGCGAATTGGGCTCTGAATCGTTTGACAGGGTATAGTCGCGAATCGTACAGGGTACGGTCTGCAACCCAACAGGGTACAGTCTCCGTTTACCTATGAAATTTACCTATCTCCCGGCTTTTCTTCTCCTCGTATCGCAGGTGATCGCAGAGGATAAAAAAGACACTCTGACCTATGAAAAATGGACAGTCGGCTTTGAGGTTCCCGACCCGGTGGCGATCTCTTTTGATCCGGGCGGCCGGGCCTATGTAACTCAGACCCAGCGGCGCAAAGCACAGGATCTCGATATCCGCCAAAATCTGGACTGGTTGCAGCAGGACCTCATGTCCCAGTCAATCGAAGACAAAGAAGGCTTCTACCGGAAACAGTTCACCCCGGAAAACAGCGAAGCGAACAAGCACCGGGTAAATGACTATACCGGAGACGGAATTCACGACATCAAAGATCTGCAGTCTTTGAGCGAACGCATTCATCTCATCGAAGATTCCGATGGCGACGGCTACGCAGACAAAATAACTCTATACGCCGAACAAATGGACGAAATCCTCACCGGTGTAGCCGGTGGAGTGCTTCACCACGAAGGCGAAGTCTATGCCTGCCCGGTTCCGGAGTTGATCAAATTTCACGATGCAGACGGCGATGGCATAGCCGATAAAAAGACCAGCCTGGTGCGCGGTTTCGGAGTAAACATTGCCTACGCCGGTCACGATATGCATGGCCTGATCGCCGGTCCCGACGGCCGCATCTACTGGACGGTGGGTGACAAAGGATTGAGTGTAGTATCGAAGGAAGGGCTCAAATTTCACTACCCCAAACAGGGCGCTCTGATGCGTTGTGATGCCGACGGCTCCCACTTCGAAGTATATGCACATGGACTCCGCAATATACAGGAAATCGCTTTCGACAAGTATGGAACCTTTTTCGGAGTCGACAACGATGCGGATGGCAAAGGCGAACGGGAGCGCTTCGTGCATGTCGAGCAATACTCCGATGCCGGATGGCGCTCAAACTGGCAGTATAGAAAAGAGAAGTACAATCCGTGGATGGATGAGCAAATGCATATACCGTATTTCCCCGGGCAGGCCGCCTGGTTCACTCCCCCGCGAAGCAACTATGAAAACGGCCCCGCCGGCTTCGTCTACAACCCCGGAACAGCACTGTCCGAAGCCTATCGCGATCATTTTTTCCTCACCAGCGCACCCAGTGGACAACAGTGGGCGTTTCAAATCGAGCAGGAGGACGACAGCTACAAAATGGTAAATGATCGCAAGATCGGATCGGGCATTGCACTGGTCGGATTGAGCTACGGCCCTGATGGAGCCCTCTATGGCGTGGACTGGGGTGAAACCGGATATCCTCTCAACGAAAAAGGCGGTGTATGGCGAATCGATGTGCCGAAAGAGAAGCGGGACCCGCTGCGTGAGGAAACAAAAGAACTAATCGCGGCAGACTTCACCCAACTGGAAGGAGCCGCACTGGAGAAATATCTCGGTCACCCGGACCAGCGGGTCAGACTCAAAGCCCAGTATGAATTGGCCTTCCAGGGCGACGGCTTCACTCTGTTCAAGGCGGCGAAAGAATCCGACAACCAGCTGGCGAGAATTCATGCGGTGTGGGGCCTCGGCCAGATTCTGAGCAGCGACTGGAATTTCGGGCAGACCGCCTTGTTTAAACTTTTGGGTACAGAAAAGGACGAAAAAGTCATTTCTCAAATATTGCGGGTAGCTACCGATCGGTTAGGAAGTCGACTCGCCCTTCACGAAGTTCCGGCACCGGAAAAAGCGATGACCGGTCTCTCCGGACAGGTCGAGCCATTTCTCGATCATGATTCAATTCAGGTCCAGGTTCAGGCTCTGCTGGCTTTAGCCAGAATGGGAGATCCGCAAATGTCGGATTCTCTACTCACCTATCTTGGGCGGGACGAACTACAGCTTTCCTACAGCATCCTCCGCCACGCAGGCGTTATGGCTTTGGCCGGATGCACAAAGACTACTAATCTACTACCGAAAGACGGCGATACACAGTTCCTGTCAATTTGCAAAATTGTCGCCTTGAGGAAAAGACGCGACCCCGCAGTAGGGAACTTTGTGAAACACTCCGATCCCCTCGTAGCGGCAGAGGCTGCCCGTGCAATCATGGGCGACTGGATGATTCCCGATGCGATTCCGGCGTTGGCGGAAGCCCTCGGTCAGCATTCCGAAAACGAAGCCTTCACCCGCAGATCCCTGTCCGCCAATCTTCGCGAAGGGACTCCGGAAGCAGTAGCCCGGGTGGTCGACTACCTGAAAAGCGATCCCGAATATACCGTGGCCGCTCTGGAAACTCTGGAGCAGTGGTTGAAACCCGATGACCTCGACCCGGTCGAAGGCCGCTACCATCCGCTGAAAGAACGGGAGCCGGAAGTGTTGAAAAAAGGTCTCTCCGGCGGTTTGAACGATTTGTTAACTTCGACGAATCCCGTCATCGTCTCCCGAAGCATGCGCCTCGCCACATCGCTGGAGCTCCCGCTGGAAGTTGATGTGCTTCTTGCTATAGTCGATAACCCGAAGGCCGCTGTGGATACCAAAACTTCGGCGCTAAATGGATTGCAGGCGCTCAAGTATGAAAAAACGCCGGACATAGCCGATACATTCCTACACAGCGGACAGAAAGAACTACAGATTGCAGCGCTGGAAGTAATCGCAAATTTAACTCCGCAAAAAGCCGTCACAGAAATAGAGAAACTGGTCCAAAGCAAAAAGACCAAAATAGCGGTGAAACAGTTCGCGATCAGTTTACTGCCCGGTGCCGGCGGCCATGACTATATGAAAAAACTCTGGAGCCAAATCGGCACCGGTAAAGAGGATCCGGCCCTGGCGCTGGATATCATAGAGGCAGCAAAGAATGTTCCTGATTTGAGCGCCGAAGTATCTCAGTACGAAGCCGGCCTGATGGCGAAAATGGTAACAGAACCTCTGGTGCCGTTCCTCTATACCAAAACCGGCGGTGATGTAAAGAAAGGCAAACAGGTCTTTGACCACCATGTCGCTGCCCAGTGCCTCCGTTGTCACAAAACAGCGAAGGGCAAAGGCAGCAATGTCGGGCCAATCCTCGCCGGCATCGGCAAGAAAAAGGGCATGGATCACCTACTCGAATCACTGGTCGCTCCGCAGGCGCAGGTTACCAAAGGATACGGCACGATCAGCCTGACGTTACAGGACGGTTCAGTCGTGACCGGCACTTTCCGCAATGAGACGAAAAAAGAGGTCGAAATTCGCGACCCCGATAACAAAACAATTCACGTGAAGGTCGAAGATATCAAAGAGCGCAGCCCGGTGATCTCGACCATGCCGCCGATGGGCTATATTCTGAACAAGAGTGAAGTTCGTGATCTGCTAGCTTATTTGATGTCGATTTGAGCCTCGTCACGCGTCAGTTGCCTCTTTTTGTATTCATGGCCCTGCTCGGGGCGATGGCGTGGTTCAGTCTGACCAGGGTTCAGTTTTCCGCCAGCCTTTACGAACTGCTACCACAGGACCTTCCCGAAGTTCGCGGCATGGACTGGCTGAATCGTTACTTCAGCCGCGACGGGCAGTTGATTGTAACCGTATCTTCGCCGGACCCCGGAGTTACCAGGGAAACTTCGCGTTTGCTCGTCGAAAAACTGCGCCACTCTCCGGATCTCATTTCTATAGTCCATGAGGAAATGGCACTGGACCGAATCGCTATGGAAGGCGGCGGTATGCTTGCGTGGCTCTGGCTGAATGCCGACCCGCAGGAAGTCGAGAAACTGAGCGATCGACTGAGCGGTGAATCATCGGCACAGACCGTCGCTGAATCGATGGAGATCATTACCGAAGGTTTTTTTGATGGTGAGACTATTATCCGCAGCTACGACCCGCTGGCTCTCTCCCGCCTGCCGGATTCACTCCGGGAGATGGACGCTTCCGAAGCCGATGCGATGACTTCGCCGGACGGAAAATTCCGGCTCTTTTATGTGGAAGGCAGCGGTGTCGACTTTTCCGATTACCGGGCCGCTGCGGTTTGGCTGGACCAGATGAAAGAGCTCGTTGCAGGCTGGAAAAGAGAAAACGACATTCCGCAAAGCACCCGAATTGGCCTGACCGGTACACCGGCTTTTATGGCGGAGGTCGGCACGGAGATGGAGCGCGATATGACTCTTTCCGTGATGGCGACCATGGCACTGATTTCCCTGCTGTTCTGGATCATGCACCGTCAGTCCCGGCCGCTCGGGTGGCTGATCGCGACTCTCTTTTTCATCCTGATTCTCACCGTAAATCTCGGCGGGCTTCTCTTCGGCAATCTCAGCGTAATGAGCGCGGGCTTTGCGGCGATTCTTCTCGGCCTGGCGGTGGATTACGGCATAGTTCTCTACCGTGAGGCGATGAACGGAGCAAAAACTTCCGCCGAACTGCGCAGAAAGGTCGGCCCGGCGATTCTCTGGGCAGCAACGACAACATCGGTGGTCTTTTTATCGCTCAATTTCAGTTCGCTTCCGGGGATTGCTGAAATGGGAAATCTGGTCGCTATCGGGATCGCAATCGGAGCGGGCATGATGATTTGGGGATTCAGCGAAATTGCCGTTTCATTCGCTGCCGGAGCGAGGCACAATCGAAAAGCAGAAGCGAAGCCCGTTCCCGCCAGAACCCGGATCGCAATCATCGCCACCCTGGCAATCCCAATTCTCGCCGGGATTTCGATATTCGTAAAAGAAATACCGCACCTCGAAGCGCAGTTTCACCCCTTCCGTATCCGGAGCAGCCCGTCGATGAAGGCCTGGCAGGAAATGCAGAGTTCGCTTCGCGGACGGGAAAACTCGATTCCTGTCGTCATCACCGGGGATTCCATCGGAGAGTTACAGGAACGGACCGCAGACCTCGGCAGGAAGCTGGAAGAAGCCCGGCTCAACGGGGATATCGAAAGATTTATGCTGCCTCCCGGGATTTTGCCCGATCCAACCCATCAGAAAAGAAATGTCGAAGAACTGGAAAAAGTGGTGTCTGAAAAAGAGCGGTTACTGAAGGAAATCGACGAAGCCGGATTTTCCGATGAAGGAAAAACTCTCACCCGCGAAGTCCTCGAAACCTGGGAGGTAGCAATCCATGATATCGACAAAGGCGAGCCGTTTGCCATGCCCAGAGGTGATTTTGCGGAATGGACAGTTGGTAGACTGTTCTACCGGGGAGATGACGGGTTCGCAGCTCTTGGCTCGGTCAAACCCTCCAATCCGGGTGAGCGCGCCTGGATCGTTGCCACTTTCGATCAACATACAGCAATCGCCAGCCTGGGAGCTCTCGGAACTGCGTTAAACGAACGCATTGGAAAGGACATCAGAACGGTATTTCTGCCGATGATCCTTGTTCTCACGCTGATGCTTTTCATCGTGTTCCGATCATGGAAAGACTGGTTGATCGCTGTGTTCAGCCTGATTTTTAGCGGCTGCGCCCTCGTTGCCCTTACCCTGTGGACCCCGCTGAGCTGGAACTCGTTTAATATCTGCGGGCTGCCGCTTCTTTTCGGAACCGGGCTCGATTTCGGTATACACATGATCTTTGCGCTGCGTCGCAGCGGGGGCGATCTCCACGTCGTCAAAAACGGTATTTCGAAAGCCCTTCTGTTTTGCGGCACATCTTCCGCCATCGGCTTTGGCTCACTGGCATTCGCCTCGGCTCACGGCCTTGCCAGTCTCGGTCAAATCTGCGCCGCCGGGTTGTTGATCAATATGGTCGTCGCAGTTTGGCTGCTGCCGCGCTGGTACCGGATGATCCACCGGATATAAATCGTACCCTGTATGGTGCCGGACTTAACAGGGTACAATCCGGCTCACTCCCCTGCCGGCTTCTCTTTGAAATACTTTTTGTATTCGGCGAGCCCTTCTTTGTCGAAATCCTCGAGAGGCACGAATCGCAGGGAAGCCGAGTTGATGCAGTAACGAAGCCCGGTTGGTTCAGGACCGTCGTTAAACACATGTCCGAGGTGGGTATCTCCGGTTTTGGAACGAACCTCGGTCCGAACCCAGCCAAATTTCCGGTCGACGATTTCGACGATCTCATTTTTTTCAAGAGGTTGCCAAAAGCTCGGCCACCCGGTTCCGGATTTGAACTTTTCATTGGAGGAAAACAAAGGCTTCCCGGAAATGATATCGACATAGATGCCGGGCTTTTTGTTGTCCCAGTAAGCATTTTTGAACGGAGGCTCGGTGCCGTCTTCCACCGCCACTTCATACTGGATTGCCGTGAGCTTTTCTTTCAATTCCGAGCGATCGACGGTTTTGTGCTCATTGGAAGTGATTTGCTCCGGGCTTTTCGGAGCCGACGACTTCGGCGCGCTTCCTTTGAATTCCGCCGAGGCTGTTTCGGTGGGAACTGCGGGCTCTGCTTCCGTTTCAGGAGGCGCTTCTCCACAGCCGACCAGCAGCACCGCAGATGCGACTAATACTGAGAATTCTTTGATCTTCATTATATAAAAGGACGTTGAGTTTCCGAAAGCCTAACCCTATACAAAGGATCAATGAAGGAAATGGCGGTGTCCCGTAAAGACCATTGCGGCATTTCTTTCGTTTGCAGCAGCGGTAACTTCCGCGTCTTTGATCGATCCTCCCGGCTGAATAGCGGCGGTAGCACCGGCTTCCAGCGCACTGATGAGGCCGTCGGGAAACGGGAACATCGCATCACTCGCCACAACGCTGCCGGTCAAATCAAGTCCGGCCTGCTCAGCTTTCCAGACAGCAAGACGACAGGAATCCACGCGCGACATTTGTCCGGCACCGATCCCGAGGGTGCGGTCTTTTCCGGTGAAAACGATCGCATTGGACTTCACGTGTTTGACGACACGCCAGGCAAATCGCATGGCTTCAATTTCCTCCTTGGTGGGAGGGCGCTCGGTGACGACTTTCTCTTCAATGTTATCAAGACCGAGTGCTTTGTTATCCCGGTCCATAATCAGCAGGCCGCCTGGAGCAGAGGTCACAATAGGATCATTTAAAGTCGCCTCGAATCCGTCTAGCATTTGGATAAGGCGCAGATTTTTCTTTTTCTGCAGCAAGGCTCTGGCTTCGGTTTCAAATTCCGGCGCGATAATGACATCGGTGAAAATTTCCTTAATCACCCGGGCCAGACCGACATCGAGAGGCCGGTTACAAACGATCACACCTCCGAAGGGTGCCTGACGATCGGTTTCAAAAGCTTTTTCCCAGGCGAGACGCAGCTCGTTGTCGTCGACGCCCACTCCACAGGGGTTGGTATGCTTGAGAATCGCCACTGCTGGTCGCCGGAATTCGAGAATCAATTCCGCAGCCGCAGCGATGTCGATGACATTGGTATAACTGAGCCCTTTGCCCTGAAGTTGCTTAAAGCAGTCTGCGAAATTACCGTACAGAGCAGCTTGCTGATGAGGATTCTCTCCGTAACGGAGCTCCTGGGCGAGAGGCAGAGACACGGTGAAAGAACTGGCGGTTTCCTGGGAATCATTGAGAAAGCGGGAAATCGCACTGTCGTATTCAGCGGTCCGCTGGAAAACTTTAATCGCGAGACGTTCTCTCGTTTTCAGCGAAGTAACACCTTCATTTGATTCCATTTCGGCGAGAACGCTTTCATAATCTTCGGGATCAACGACCACCGTAACGGCATCCCGGTTTTTCGCCGCTGATCGCAGCATACTTGGGCCACCGATATCAATTTGCTCGATGGCATCGGAAATTTTCACCCCTTCTTTCGCAACCGTCTCCTCAAACGGATAGAGGTTTACTACAACAAGGTCGATTTTTTGAATATCGTGCTCTTTGGCCTGAGCTACGTGCTCGTCGAGGTCCCTGCGGTGCAGCAGGCCTCCGTGGATTTTGGGATGCAGGGTTTTCACCCGGCCGTCAAAAAGCTCGGGAAATCCGGTGAAATCCCCTACTTCGATGACAGGAATATCAAGAGCTGCGATAAACTTCGCGGTTCCTCCGGTGGAGAGGATTTCGACGCCAAGTTCATGAAGCCCCCTGACAAATACATCGAGCCCTTTCTTGTCAGAAACGGAAATCAGTGCGCGGTCGATTTTCATAACGTTCTGCCGAAGCCCTACCCTCCGGCCATGGTCCAGGCAAGATGAATTTCAATTTTCCGAACAAACTTCGAATAAACGGAAGCCTGAATCGTCATAGTTGGAGAACAAAACTCAACCTGCCTGCTTGCTAATAATTTTTAGAAATTTAAAAAGTTTGTTGAAAAATTAGTATGCCGAACTTAAACTTTTGCAAACATGAGAAGCAAACTGAAAACAATTACGAAATACGGTCAACTGTTGGGAGCAATTGCCCTTATGGGTTCCTTAACAGTTTCGTGCGCAAACAAAAATAAAACGGCATCAGCCGGGAGTAATCCCTACTCCAGCAATCCCTACTACACCGGGGATTCTTCCAGTTCCGCCGCCTCGTCCGCCGGGTCATCAGAGTATCCCAGCTACGACGACAGCGCCAGCTACACGCCTCCGGCACCGATTCCGGCTGCCTCGCCGCCGCAGACTTATCCATCCTATACAGGTGGTGATGCCAATCCATATCCCAGCTATTCGGGAGGAAGCTCAACACCTGCTCCGGCAGCGAATCCTTATCCTTCCTACGATTCCGGATACACGGGTTCCGCGAGCGGCAATACGCACACCGTGGCCAAGGGTGAAAATCTCTACCGCATCAGTCTGCGCTACGGCACAACCATCAGCGCGATCCAAAACGCTAACGGACTGGGCAACACAACGATTTTCCCGGGACAGGTCTTACAGATCCCGTAACCTGACTTTTTCATAACAACTACCAGGAAATCAGCCTCACCGTTATCGCGGTGGGGCTTTTCTTTTGGGAAAATTGAAGGAAATTAGCCCAGCCGAATGTCGACCTGATGCATTTCCTTTTTCTTTTACTACCGTTCACTCTTGCCTTCACAATGTGGAGGCGGAAAAAATTCACCCGGATCTACGAAGAGGAGCAGAAATACACGATCAGCTCGAAAATTACCGGAGCCGAACTGGTCAGAAAAATCCTCAACTCCAAAGGAATCACCGATGTAGAAATCGTGAAGGGGCGCGGGATTCTGCCCGATTTCTACGACCCGGCCCGCCGTCGGCTCACCCTGTCCCCGCAGCACTACGGTGGATCGAGTTACTCCGGCCTCGGCGTGGCCGCGCATGAAGCGGGACATGTGATTCAGCACATTGAAGGACACAGGCCTCTGTTGTGGCGAAATTCGGCGATCAAAGCCACGGTTTTCCTGACCCTTCCGGCGATTGTATTCGGAGCTCTTATGATTCTTGTCGGGATCAAATACCCCGGTCTGATGGTCCTGTTTGGCTGGCCTCTGTTGTCTCTGGGAAATTTAATCACTCTCCCGATTGAAATGGACGCCTCGGAACGGGTAAAAAGACGACTCGAAAGTTTGAAAGTTTTTAAAAATCTCGATGAGAGAGTCGGGATCGAAAGAGTCATCGATGCATCCTGCGCCAAGTATGTCGACGGAGTTTTTACGGCTCTTTCATGGGTGAGGACGATGATACCGAATCTAATCAAATAGGAACATTATTTAAGATGTCTTAATTATCTTGCTTTCCTAATTAATTTCCCCTACGGATAAGGGATGAAGAGCATTTCCTCCCTCCTCATTCTCTCCGTTTCCGGATTTTTTGTTTCCTGCACCACGGTCCAGAAGACTTCAGCGACTTCAAACTGGAGCAAGCCGAAATCCTACAAACCGGGAACTGCCAACCGTCGAACGGTGCGGACCACCGCCTACAGTCATGAGGAAAATGAGCCAGGTGCTTACGGCAGGAAAAACGCCATCGGAACGACACTCCGCTACGGCACAGTGAGAAGCGCGGCAGCCGACTGGTCGAGATATCCTCTCGGAACGAAATTTAAAATCGTCGGGCAGCCCCATGTCTATGAAATTGACGATTACGGCAGCGCCCTGGTGGGAACCGGCACGATCGATCTTTATAAACCGAATCTCAGCCTGATGAGAGAATGGGGCGTGCGCCATGTCGATATTCAGGTCCTGAAGTGGGGGTGTTTCGAAAAAAGTGCCGATATTCTTTCCGGGAGAACTCATCACTCCCATTGCCGGTCCATGTACCAGAACATCCCCGCCCGGAAGCGCGCTTCGACGAATCCGGACCGAAGCGGGGGCTTTTTCACGGGCCGGTAGCCGGATTTGCAGTCTTGCCCCGGGAGTTGATCTCCGCTATATCCGTTTGGATGAGAGCGACTGCGAACTATTGCCATTACCAACGGGATGCCCGAATCTGATCCTGTAGTCATCATTGGTGCCGGCCCGGCCGGTCTGACGGCTGCCTGGCAGCTGGTAAAACACGGACGGAACGTGATCATTTTCGAAGCCGATCCCGAGTATGTGGGCGGGATTTCGCGTACCGTGGAATACAAAGGCTTCCGTTTTGACATCGGCGGGCACCGCTTTTTTTCCAAATCGAAAGAAATCGAAGCACTCTGGGATGAGCTGCTGCCGAAAGAGGGCGATATGCTGACCCGGAAGCGCCGGTCGCGGATCTATTACCGGAACCGGTTCTTTTCCTATCCGCTGAAACCTTTTGAAGCGCTTTTCGGTCTCGGAGTGTGGGAGTCCACCCGCTGCGCGATGTCCTATCTCAAAGCCCGGCTTTTTCCCGTTCCGAATCCGAAAAACTTTGCGGAATGGGTATCCAATCAATTCGGGAGCCGGCTGTTTTCGATGTTCTTCAAAACCTACACTGAAAAAGTATGGGGCATGCCCTGCACGGAAATTTCGGTGGACTGGGCCGCACAGAGGATTAAGGGACTGAATCTGTCCAAAGCCGTTTGGAACGCCCTTTTCCCCCGGCGAAAGTCCACTGATGTAAAGACTCTGATCGGCAGTTTCCGCTACCCGAAAAAAGGCCCCGGCATGCTCTGGGAAAACTGTGCCGAAATGGTGAAAGCCAAAGGCGGCGAAATCCGTATGGGGCACCGGGTAACCGGTTTGAAGCTGGACGGCGGACTGTGGAAAGTCACCGCAGTTGATACAAACGGCAATGAAGAAACCGTGACCGGTCGGCATGTCATCTCCACAGCGGCGATGCGGGATCTTTCGAATATGATTACGCCGGCACCGAATCCGGAAACCCTGGCAAGTGCCGAGTCGCTCAAATACCGGGATTTTATTACTGTCGCGGTGATTTTGGAAAATAACGACGAATTCGACGATCAATGGATTTACATTCACGATCCCGACGTCCAGGTCGGAAGAATTCAGAACTACAAAGCCTGGTCACCGGCCATGGTTCCGGATCAGTCGAAATCCTGTTACGGCCTTGAATATTTTTGCTTCGCTCGAAATGACGGGCTCTGGGCGATGTCCGACACCGAGCTGAAGGAACTGGCCGTCGTGGAACTCGAAAAACTCGGGCTGGCGCGGGCCGAACAGGCTCTCGATGCCAAAGTCGTCCGTCAGCGGAAAGCCTACCCGGTTTATGACGAAGGTTACTCCAGGCACGTCGATGTGATTCGCAAAGAACTGGAGGAAAAATACCCCGGATTACATCTCATCGGTCGAAACGGGATGCACAAATACAACAATCAGGATCATTCTATGATGACGGCAATACTTTGTGTTGAAAATATTGTTGAGGAGGCGTTAACATTCGATCTTTGGAAAGTAAACGAGGATGCGGTCTACAGCGAATCGGGTGAAACGGATCATTCCGTGAGCGGTTTGCGCAACGTTCCGCGCCGGGTTTCCCAATCTGAATAGTTCTTGCATAAACATGAAAATACATACCTCACTGAAAACATCATTTGGACTTGTCGCCGTAGCCCTTTTTGCCCTCGCCGGTCAGGCCAGGGCAGCCGATAACCTGGAGACCGATCTCGCCCCGGCGGGATGGGACAAGATCGTAGGCACCTGGCAGGATCCCGACGGTAACACCACCACGTTCAGCTGGAAATACCCCGGCACAGTTCTGCAATCTGTTACGAAAATGGGCGATACCGAGAGATATTCCATGCTCTGGAAAAACCTGAAGACCGGGGAAGTCTCCATCGTTTCCGCCGATAACAAAGGCGGCAGCAGCCACGGGGCATGCACTTTTACCGAAGGCAAAGCTGTGTTTACAATCGATTACGTTTCCGCAGACGGAACCGCCGGAACCTACGCAGTGCACTATGAATTGAGCGGAGATACGCTAACCGTGCAGCTCGAAGGACAGGACAAAAAAGTTGTATTAAACCGCCAATAGGTCTCCAACACAGAAATTTACCAAACCCGGACTGGTCAGACCTCCGGTTCGGGTTTTATTCTTTCAATGGCACCGGCTCACCCGGAACTCACTACCAAGTATGAATAAGTTGTTACCTCTCACTATCGCCTTCGCTACAGGATGCCTCGCATTCTTTTCCCCGACCGCTTCCGCTGCGGACAATCTGGGTGCCGTGCTCAAAGAAACCGGATGGGATGCGCTCATCGGAACCTGGGTGGATCCGGAAACCAAAGGGGAAAATACCAAAACAACTTTCGCCTGGAAATACGAAGGCGAGCTGATCGAGAGTATCACCTGGCAGGCAAAAAAAGAGACCACAACCCTGTTCGGCAGAAATCTGAAAACCGGTAAAGTGTTTGTCGCCTCCGCTGACGATGTGGGCGGCTGCAGCACTGGCGAGGTGACATTTGAAAAAGGCCTGGCTACTTTCAATATCAGTTTCGCAGCGCACACCGGGGAAGCCGGCGATCTCGTTATCACCTACAGGCTTGTCGACCCGGACACCCTGGAAGTCACTTTCGTAATGGGGCAACCCTTTACGATCAAACTGGTCCGGGTGTAACCGCGACTATCCCCTGAATTGCTACAAATTTTGTGCAAAATTAAATCCGAAAACTGGAGGGGGCTCCAGAATAAAACTGTTAGCCTGAAAAATGGAACTCCCAAGTTTAGCAGCACGTTCCACACTGTCTTATGATTGGGACGGCTATAAGAGTGTTACCTTATTCTCTTCAGATCTACCGTTTAGTGAATTCAGAGATAGGCTATCCAACGGCGGATTTACGCGAGATACTGTGCTCGACGCCGAAGATAGCCTTCAATACCACTTCCTCGAAGATGACGGCGAGACGAAACGTTTCGAATTAATTGCTGCGATGGTAGGCGCGGACGATGAAGGAGATCTCGGGATCATGAGCTATATCGGTCAGGATCATTTTTCATTTATTGATTTAGACACAGCAGCAACAATTGGAGCGCTTTTCGAACGGTCAACACGCAACTGAAAACAAGGCTAATCGGGTAGGGACCGGTCTTTAACCGGCCTTTGGGAACTGAGACAGCCCACGATATTGCCTCCAAAACACACCGCCTAATAAATTTAACGTTACCTAACGAATTAGCTGGACCTCGGTTCTGAGAAGCAGCTATATTGTCTATCCCTTGAAAATGGAAGATGACGCACATCGATTTGCAGCGGAATTTGAAAGCGCTGAATTTCATCATCACAATTCCCTGATTACTGGGATCCTCGATGATACCATTAGGTTGAATTCATTCACCGAAGATTCGACACAGCTGTCTTCTGCATACTTACACATTTACGAATTTCGCCTGAAACATCTTTCACGAAAGCCGGCAACGAAGCACGTAGAGTCATTGCGGGATGATGTTGCGGCCCTTTGCAATGGGTTATCAGGTGATCCGTCGCAGCCCTGCGACTTGTGGATATTTACCGAAGCTCCCTGTTACTCCTATTCAGTCTTTATCGGACGTCATACCCGTAGCGTCCTTGGATGTATCCGAGGTGTTGATGACCGGCTTGTTGACGACAAAGACAGGAAAGAGTTATGGGGTGAAGAAACGAACTGCCCCAACTAAGGATAACAAGATAAAAAAGGGATAAAAAGGGGGACAGACAGATGAGTAAAACGAGATGAGTAAAACGGGGACAAGATGAGTAAAACGGGGACAAACACGTAAAACATATGATCCCATCATTATTCGATTGATCTTCAAAGCATTGAAAGGAAAAGTATACGAACTGAACGACAACCGGTTGAACCGGTTGCGTGCGCGAATCACTGAGGAGCCTGGTGCGGGAAAACCGCACAATGGGATCTGCGAAGGGCACGCCGGGCAACTGACGTTCCTACCTTAATCGCTTTAAAAATGAAAATCCAACTTTACGCAATAATATTGTTACTACCATTATCGACGTTCGGAGATCAAATGCCGAACGATGCTGAAGTGATGCTTCGAAAGCTCGAAGATTTTGAAAAGTCAGAGCTTCAGAAAGCTCGCTCTCGGATCTCCGAAAAGAGAGCGGACGTGGCTGACTTTTTGCAGCAAATTCTTGAACGTGAGACAAAGAAGGGAAATCTAGAAGCAGCAATTTCCGTTAAAGAACAAATTTTGCGGCTTAATCCGGTCAATTCAGATAAGACTGCCGATGTTACGGTAAGTACGAACCAAGACAAGATTCAAAAGGCGGTCGGTATTTGGTCGTGGACCATTCCAACCCGAAAACTCCTTGTAAAACAAGGAAGTTTCTTTTCCATTAGTCTTGGAAGCGGTGGAAGCATCGACGGAGTGTTGAAGCATGTGGAAGGACGAAAGTTTGAACTGGTACGGGAAAATCCAAATGGAGAGCAAAGCGATACCGTCGAATTCGATCATAGGTTTGATAGTGCTATTCTTACAACACCGGAAGGGAAACCGAAAACTATCAGAAAAATATCTAAGTGAAGCGAATCGGGTAGAGCCGAACCAGCGATTGTAAGTCAGGGGACCGACAAAGTAATAAACAGGGGATAGACAGATAGTCGAAAAGCGAATTTTTGGTTGTTTGATCGTTTGGGTCTAACCGTACTGCTGCCGAAAGCTACGAATCTGCTATATTGAAAATACGGAGTTCACAGGGCCGGAACTGTAGCATTTCACACTGGAGAGCCGATTTCCGGCAAGGATAAGCCAGAGGGCTGGAATAGAAGATTAGATCTACGATGGATTGGGCGTGAGCATATTTTGTCTGTCCCCCCCGTGAGCATGTCTGTCCCCCCCCGTGAGCATGTCTGTCCCCCCGCGTGAGCATGTCTGTCCCCCCGCATGAGCATACGAAG
>JARGOZ010000163.1:3137-17486 GCA_029213025.1 Verrucomicrobiales bacterium | reverse complement strand
ACGCTGGGATCTGCGAGGGGGACGCCGGGTAACTGGCGTTCCTACCTTAATCGCTGAAAAATGAAACTCTGCTCATACACTGGACTGATCGCAGCTCTGCTATCAACCGCTAGTTTGGCGGAGGAAGAGAAGCTCGCCGACGCTTTCCCCTTGGACAAGGTAACTCAGTTCGTCTTCGTAAATGAAGTCCCAGTAGGGGACGATTTTGGATACGAGGAAACAAAGCTGAAGGGTGAATCCAAGGGGACTCTAGCAGATGCCCTCGCGGACGCGTCTCTGCAGCCTTACATAACCGAGATGGACTATCCATTTATTGGGATTCTTGCCCGCGTCATGCTGCTGGATCGGGAAAGGGAGCCAATCTGCACAATGCAGGTTGTGAATTGGAACCGCACAGTCGTTTTCCGAGGAGTGATACGGAAAGATGGAGCGAACTTGATCGATGAGCGGTATGCGAACATCAAATCTGATGCACTGGCGCGCTGGGTCTACGACCAAGTGCGCACCAGGTCTCCCGAAGACCTCAAGCGGATGCAAGAGTGGTATGCAAAAGTTGATCGCAATCTCGAGACCCTTCTCTTCCCAGAACCAACCAAGACCTAATCGGGTAGGCACGGGGTTTGAACCCGCGCCCCCCACACCACCCGGCATGCGGGTCCGCACCGGGCGGTTCCGTCAGTCATGATTCTCCTTTGAGACTGCCTCGGGTTTTCGGTTTCCGTTTACCTTTGGCTGGTCCGTTCGGATATCGAATGCTGATCCATTGTTGTTCCACTGAGGGAACGCCCTGTTCCCAAAGCCATCGATTGGTCATCGCGTTACGCACCGTTTCGACCTGACTGATTCGCCATGGTCCTTTGCGGCTGCGACTTGCCATCATCGATATTCAACTGAGGGAAGATGTTGGCGAGAGCGGGGAGGAGTCAGACTCACCCATAGTAGTCAGAGACGGTAAGGCCGATCACAAGGCGAAGGGGTGGGCAGAGAGACAAAGCGAACAAAGCACTCACATCGGAAGAGGATTGCTTCCATCAAATGTGTCCCGCTCCCTGTTTGCATTAGGAGCAAAGCTCGATACATTGTGATCGACGCTGAGTTTATGTGCGCGTCTTTCTGAGGAGCCTGGTGCGGGAAAACCGCACGATGGGATCTGCGAGGGGGACGCCGGGTGACCGGCGTTCCTACCTCAATCGGCTAAGAATATTGAAGAGACGCATCTACATCCATCTATCGCTCCTGACAGTATCGATTGTCATATTTTATGCTTCTGGATTTGTTGATCGAGCCTGTCTTGAGGGCGCACGCGTTGATGAAAAGAGATCTCCGCTCTTTTTTCATACTGCAAATCACCTCTACGATGGTGGCAGTATTAGATATGAATCGTTTGTTTACTCAGCGTTGGAATCACGTCGCCGGGAGCCTGCGAAGGATGAAAATGGCAATGATGTCTGGAGGGCCGGTTATCAGGGGTTCACATGGTCGTGGAAACATTTGAACACGCTCTGGATCATCGTAATTCTGGCGACAAGTTTTTTGATTTCCTTCATTCGCAGGCACCCAATAAACGCCGCCGAACAAGCCGAGGCACTCAAACCCTGACCACGCAGAGTCGAAATGACTTTTCTGATTCGCCAGATTATTCCACAATCAACCCGCGATCTCCGTCAGGGCTGAGCGCTCTCGAACGTTATGCGAAATGAAAACATCCATTGAGGAGCTTGATGGAACAATTTGGGATTCTCCCCTGTTCCCTTCCGAAGACATCAATAGATATCATGAAGCAAGAAAGATCCCTATTGATGAACTGAGCCCAGAGCAATTGTACCTGATGTTCCGCCAGGGGTTTTGTAGAGAACACCTCGTTTATCCGATCTTGTCAGCATTGCAATCTGATGTGCGCGCCCAGGGTGATAAACTTCTTGAACTGCTTCTCAATTTCTTGAACCACAAGGCCGACACTATCTCTAAGGAAGTCATATCGCAGACACTAGACGTGATCGCCTCTTATCCACTGGCTGAACTCAAGATGTATGATCTCCTCGAAATGGAGATGTGGCATTTCCAGAACCAACACACATAACACGGCGCGGCTGGACAAGGGCTATTCTTTCGGTTTTTTATTGTCTTTCACTTCGATTTTGGTCATTGGTTTCAGAGCGTTTTACATGGTCGGGACCCCCCTGCCAGCGCTCAATCGTTGCTCTGGAGAAGATCGGCAACTTTATCGGGGGGTTGCAGTGAATGGGTTTTGCAGATTGGCGATTGGTAATTGTTGACGTTTTTTTCCGGGCTTGTAGAAAGCATCGCAAAAGAGCGAAGCTGACTGCAAAAATCATCAATCTGCGCTTCGCACAGCTATCGGTTTTCGACAGCAATCCGGGTTCCCGCCTTTTACCTACTAAAAAACCAACAGATTTCCCTTCCGCCAGGACCACTGCTTCTGGTAGTTTCTCCCGTATGATTCGAGCTTTTGTCTGTTTGTTTGTGGTTGTCGTTCCAGTTTTTGCCGGTGCCCAAAATGGAATGAAGACAATTGCGGGAACCACCGTCGATGCGGAGGGCAAGCCGGTTCCCTATGTTGATATCGCCCCGAAATGGAGAGCTTCGATGTCGCAGGGAAAAACCCGGCTAACGGTGCAAACTCCGGAAAAGAATGGCGAAGGCCAGTCCGATACCTACGGTGATTTTTCCTTCGAAATGATGGAGGCCTGGTGGGAGGGGATCCTTGCCTACAACGATAACCGAACCAAAGCCGGAGTCGCCGTCGTTCCCCGGGATCAAGCGCCGCAGGATCTGAAACTGGTGATGCATCCGGCTGCCGAAGTCTCGCTTGAGCTGGTCAGCTCGAGTTCTCAGCATCCGATCCAGTTAGCCCGCACCTCGATTTTTTATCGCCCGGAGGGCAGCACACATTATACGAATATTCTGTATATCGCCGCTAATTCGCCCCGTTTCCGACTGCCGCCCGGTCGATACGAAGCCGAATTCAACGCCGGGACCATGTTTGGCAGAAAAAAGGTCGACTTCGAAATCCAGCCCGGTCAGACCGAAGTCGATCTCGGTGTAGTGGAAATTCCCCCGGTAAAATGGGCCGATCAACCCGATGCTAAAGCACCGCCGCTGGATTTCTCCGATGTGCGGGGCATCTCTCTGACCACTGACTGGGATTCGCTGCGCGGCAAGTGGGTTTATCTCAATTTCTGGGCACACTGGTGTGGTCCCTGTCAGCGAAAGATGAAAGATCTGGTCCCCTGGTATCTGGAAAATCAAAGAAACCGCGGCCAGTTTGAAGTGATCTTTATCCACTCTCACGATGCGAAAAACTTCGATATCGTGGATGAAAAGATGCCCGGGCTGGCGGAAAAATACTGGGACGGAGCGCCGTTTCCTTTTCCCATGATGCTCGATGCAGAAGGCAGGATCGCGAAGGCCTACGGCGTCCGCCTTTTCCCTACGGAAATCCTCTTCGACCCGACCGGGAAAGTCGTGACCATTCCGGACGGTCCGAATGCGTTCGAGGAATTGAAAGAGAAGGTGAAGTAAACAAAAAAGGGAGAGCCGCTCGACTCTCCCCCGCGCAAAGTTTTTGGCCCAATTGTCAGTCTCTTCTTCCCAGCGCGATGCTGAGCCAGTACACCAGCATTGCCACCGAGGACAGCGCCGCTACCACATAGGTCATCGCGGCCCAGAAGAGGGCATTTTTCGCTTCATCATGCTCGATCCGGGAACTCAGTCCGCTACTCTCAATCCAGGCCAGAGCCCGGTTCGAGGCATCGAACTCCACCGGTAGCGTGACGATCGAGAACAGGGCCACTGCAGCCAAACAGGCGACCATGGCCCAGATCAGCATCGGCGACTGGGTGATGAAAAAACCGAAGATGAACAGCATCATCAACACATTCTGTACCTGGTTGGCAATGTTTACCGCCGGCACCATTTTCGAGCGCAGCGTCAACCACGGATAAGCTCTCTTGTGCTGCACAGCGTGGCCGCACTCGTGCGCTGCGACGGCAGCGGCGGCGATCGAATTTTGGTGATAGACCGGTTCACTCAGATTCACAGTTTTGTTCAGTGGATTGTAGTGATCGGTCAGCTGTCCCGGCACGCTGACAACCCGTACGTCTGTGATGCCGTTTTCCCGCAGCATCATCTCAGCCACCTCGCGGCCTGTCACCGGGATTCGGGTTTTGGAATATTTATCAAACCGGCTTTTCATCGTGTTGCTGACCAGAAAGCTGAGCAGCATCGTACCGCCGATGATAACGAGGTAAATCGGATCGATTCCGGGGATCATGGCCAAAACGGACATGCCGACTGTGTTGTTTGTGAATAGTGGTTCAATCAATTCAATTATATTTGTGTGTATGCCGGTTCCGACATGTTATCCGGTAAAATGTTCAAAAATTTCGACAGGAAAAGCGCTGTTTTCGGGGGAATCTATAATGCCGGAGGCACTTCCAGAAATTCCTCAGTCGTGACCTTTTTCGCCTTTTTCCGGGCCAGAGCCTCAAGGGCCTCCAGGTCGACTTCCTCGATCATCGGGGCTGCTTCAATATAAGCAGGTGAGCCGGCGGTAATCTCGATCTTCTTCGCGCGGGATTTCGACCACTCCGCTATGGTCTTCGCTTTGGAGGGAACTTTTTTCTCCGGCTTTTCCGGGCCGGGCGTTTTCTCCGGTTCCGTTTTTACCTTTTGTAACCGGGCCAGAAATTTCCCCGGAGAGATCTCATTTTTCCTGGTCGATTTTTGCTCCCGGGGTTTGGTTTCCTTCAAAAGCCAATTCAACAGGGGTTCACCATGGCTTTTCTTCACTTTGGCAGCTTCCGCGTGGGGCTTTTCCTCAGCGGCCGTTTCGACAACAAAACTGAGTGCCATCGCACCGGTAAGAAGGCACGACAGCACAGGAAAACCGGGAAGTGCTGAAAAGTCGTATCGCATGGAGAAAACCACCGAACAGGTAAGGTTTTTACCATACAAAATCAAATTCGATCCGAAAATGATAAAATCCCGTTATGTAGAAGGATTAATTACCACGTAGGGATCGATGATTTTTGCGATCTCATCCTCTCCAGGCACTTCTCTTTTCTTCTCATTGATCTCGTCAGCGATTTCAAACAGTGCTTTCACCAGCGACACTTCGTCGATTTCTTTGAGTATTTCGAAGCTGCTTTGGTTGGCTTCGAGATGGTGCCAGTAAGCGGACACTTTGCTCCAAAAATCCTTCGTCGCCGTCCAGTAGTCAGTCGCCGGGGAGAAATCGTGGTCTTTGATATGCTCATATTCGTTGAGGCCGGCTTCGCGGGCAATGTAGCGGGCAGTGCCGCCGTCTTCGCGAATCACCTTCTTCAAATTATCCTGCCCGTGAACCCAGCCGTGAGGCGTCAGCGCGTGGCGGTTTACACCGAGAAGGATCTGGTAGTCAGATCGTTTGGTGTGCTCGCGACGGGGCAGGGGGCGATTAGTCGGTTTCGACTCCCAGCGCGAATAGCCGCCATCGTGCTTCCACCTGCCCCAACTTTCATAGCGCGGGCTGTCGTCCACCTGGGTAACATGCTGGCTCCAGGTACCTTTGACCTTTTCGGCCGGCAGCTCGCGTACTTTCCATTTCTGGTTGCCCTGGAATTCAGTGATCCTGGTGTCTTCCCACGTCCACGTCTGTTTCCAGTGTTTCACCACGCGTGATCCATTTCCGGTGGTGAGGATGTGTTGCATGGTGATTTGGTTACCGGTATCGCCGATCACAATCACGATTTCGTGTGCTTCTTCGGTATAAGGCTTTTTCAGCTCATATCCTTTCTGAAGAGGGACCGTTTCCTCGAAATTAAAAAAGACCTGAAATTCCCCGGCCATGGCCAGAATCGCTTTCCGGTCTTTTTCGGGTGGTTCACTGCCCTCTACCAGGACTGGTAATAGAAAGGAGCAGATCGCTATCATAAAGCATTTTTGGAGCAGGATTTTCGATGATTTTGTTTTCATAAGAGTAATTTCGCAATTTAGAGCCAATATTCGCATATAATCGTTATTGCAAATGGGTCTCAATAGCGAAAAGGTTCAATCATGAACCAGAATTTTCAAACAGAACTTTTCAACAATACGATTTGGCTGTCGATTTTCGCTGCGGCATTTCTTCTTAATCGTGGCGTTTCGGGACAGGAAGCCGGTGCCCCGGAAGTTTCGGATCCTCTGGAGGAAGCAGCTCTTATCCCGCTGGTTGAATCTGAGTCTGAGCAAGCTCCGGCTCCACTCGCTACAACAGTCGTTGAATCAAGATCGGTCTCATCCGGTCCCAGGTCGCAACCTGTAGTAACAGTTTCTACCGCTCCTACACTGCAACCTTCCATTGTTAATGAAGTAGTAATCTCACCTACGCGGACTCCGAAACTCCTCGAGGATGTGCCTTCATCCATCAGCGTGATCGATATGAATGAAATTGCCCGCATCGAACCTCTATCGATCGATGATCTGCTCCGGGCCGAACCGAACATTGAATTCCAGGGCGGACCGCGCTATTTGGGTGAGCAACTGATCATTCGGGGCGAAGACGGCAGCGCAATCACGATTCGGGTGGATGATGCCCGCCAGAACTATGTCTCCGGTCACGCTGGTCAAAGGTTTTTCGTCGAAACAGATTTCCTCAGCGATATAGAGGTTCTGCGCGGCGGCGGCAGCTTTCTCTATGGTAGCGGATCAGCCGGTGTGCTCAATGTCTCCACGTTGGATCCCGAAAATCTACTTGGAGATGGCCAGGTATTCGGTGCTAAATTGAAGAATGGTTTCCACTCCAACTCCGGTGAATGGTCCAACAGTTTTGTTGGTGCGGTTGGTAATGACAGGGTAAAAATTCTGGCCGGTGTATCCCATCGCGAAGGTGGAAATATCAGACTTGGAACCGGAGAGGAACTCGAATATTCAGCGATCAAAAGAGAATCGGCCATGGGTAAACTGGTTTTCACTCCCAGTGATGAAACCCGGTTTGAATTCGGTATCACTGGATATGAAACCATGGATCAGGGCGGAACAAATCCACAGGCTCTCGCAGTAAACGCAAATAACCCTTTGGCTGACCGGGTGATCAGCTACTCTCAAATCTATGGAGACTGGTCCTATAATCCGGAAATCAATGATCTTGTCGATGTAAAAACCTCTATCTACTACAACTCAACCAGCCAGAAGAGGGACTATGTTGCAGTGCCACCCAACCCTGATACCGGTAGATCAAACTCCCAGGATCTCGATGTCTATGGCATAGATCTCAATAACCGCAGTATCATAATCGGGCACCGTGGATTAGAGCATGAATTTGTCTATGGCATCGACTATTTCCACGAAAAACAGGATGGAGCGGATACCCGTTACCCGCTCGGCGGCGGTGCCGGTACATTTACCGGACGTCCTGATGCCATTGCCGATCACTTCGGTATTTTCCTGACTGACGAATTTGATATCACCGAAGAACTCACTGTTTTCACCGGAGTTCGATTTGACAATTACAGTACCGAAAGAACCGCAGGCGGCATCCTGTCACAGGAGGACAGCGCTATTCTCCCTCAGGTCGGGTTTGACTATGATATTTCTGATCGCGTGTCATTATTCGGTCAATATTCCGAGGGATTTACTGCCCCTACCCTGAATGAACTCTACCAGGATGGAGCACACTTCGGAGCATTCCCGGTTTTCGGTATATTTGTTCCCAACCCGGAACTGCAACCGGAGGAAAGTCAGAACCTGGAACTCGGCCTGCATTTCGAGGACGAGGATTTCGGTGGGGGACAGTTCTCAGCTCGGACTTCCGGCTTTTTCAAGAAAGGGCAGAACACGATCGATACCGAAGTTACTAATCCGAATTTCTTTGGACCTCCTCCGTTCAATATCCTTTTTCAGGCGGTCAACCGGGAGGAAACCGAAATCTACGGGTTCGAATTTTCCGCTGACTACGACCGCGAATACTGGTTCGCAGGCCTCGACATAGGTATGGTCCGCGGAGAAGACAAAGCTACGGGTTACAAGCTGAACTCGATCACCGGTGACCAGATTGCCCTTACACTCGGGAGTCGACCCATGGAAAACCTCGAACTTGGCATCGAAGCAATCTGGAACGCAGGTAAAGAAAATGTAGTAGACGCAGTCGACGCCGACGGTGATGCCACAAACCTCCAGACTGGTGGCTACGATGTCTATGGAGTCTTCGGAGCCTGGCAGATCAACGATGTCTGGACTCTCCGTGGCGGAGTCGACAATATCTTTGATACCGCCCATGAGCGGACCAATATTTTCCTCGGAGAGCCCGGCAGGAATGCCTTTATCTCCTCCACGATGCAGTGGTAGTGACACGAATTTTCAGACCACGTCTGGTACTACACACACCAAATACCATAAAGGGCAGGCGGCGAATCTTTCGTCGCCTGCTTTTTGTGTAGATACAAACTCCGAAGTGATAAGCCGGCTTCCGGCGAATGTTACCATAACATAACTTTTCCACGAATCCGACGTCGAGCCACCATGAGGGAGGTTGTACCGTGGCGGCTCCATGAAATATAAACCTTTTCTTTTTTCGATCATGCTGGCCGGCATCACCTTCATGATTGCTGCTCAGACTGATTCGCTTTTCGCAGCCGACGCAGAAAGCCGCGCGACGTTACGCTTCGGGACGATGGATGCATCGGTCGACGTCTTTAAGAAAGGCGCGACGTTATTTACTGATCGTACCTATACCCTCGCGGAGTGCCCGAAGGAACTCGAAGGGCTGGCGTTCCTTCGCCATTCCATCACAAACTCGCGGGCCACCGTTTTGCAAAGTGGGTTACTCACCGTCCTGACTCCGGACCCCGAAATCGAAGGGGCGGCCTCTATCGCGGTGGAGCTGGAACGGGAAGGATTCGAGCGAGTCGACGACATCGGGGATTTTCAGCTGTTTGGAAAAAACGCCATCGACCGGGTACGGATCTACCGGAAAAAGGTCGAGGCCGGCACCCGGTTGGACTACGGAAAATGGTGCGTTCTGGTCGGTTTCGCGCCGGAATCCCGCCCTTCCGCTCCGGGTGAGAAGGTGAATTCCGAGACGCTGTACAACGGCATCGAAATCGAGTCCGATCCCCGTGACCGGACTAACATGGCCGCCTACGGGGAAGAGCCGCTGCCGGTTCCCTACCTGGAAAATCGACCCGAAGTGATTCCCGTCGACGTCGGCCGCCAGCTGTTTGTGGACGATTTCCTTATTTCGGAAACCTCACTGACCCGCAGTTGGCACAAGGCGGAGAAAGACCCGCGCAGTCCGGTTCTGAAACCGGAAACGCCTCTTGAGCGCGGTGAGAAAAGTGGAAACTCGCCTATGGCCGCGCCGTTCAGCGGCGGGGTGTGGTACGATGGTTCCGACAAACTATTCAAAGCCTGGTATTGCGCCGGCTGGTTCGATGGCACGGCCTACGCGACCAGTGCGGACGGCATAGTTTGGACCCGCCCTGGGCTGGATGTGGAACCGGGCACCAACCGCGTGGTTCCCGCAGAGGGGATTCGCGATTCTGCGGCCGTTATCATGGATCCTGACGCTTCCCATGGTGGCGATCGTTTTAAAATGCTGGTCTGGGGTCGGCCCAAAGGCGGGCTTCTGCATACTTCTGCAGACGGCATTCACTGGAGTTCCGGAACTTTCTGGGGCGCGACCGGCGACCGCTCCACGATCTTTTACAATCCTTTTCGAAAAGTCTGGGTATACAGCATCCGCTCTAACTGGAGCCGCCGCAGTCGGGAATACGCCGAATCACCGGATTTCCTGAAAGGAGCCGGTTTGAAAAATCGCGTCAGATGGCTGCGGGCCGACAATCTCGATATCCCGGCTGACCGCCATTTCTACGCCTTTCCTGATCGGGAAGGTCCGATCAAGAAGCCCGCCCTCTACAACTTCGACGCCGTGGCCTACGAGTCGCTTATGCTCGGGGCATTCACTATCATGACCGGACCGGAGAACAATTTCTGTGCGGAAGAGGGTCTCCCCAAGATGACGGAACTCCATCTGGGATTCAGTCGCGATGGCTTTCACTGGTCGCGTCCCGGCGATCGAACTCCGTTTATTCCTGGCGCAAAAAAAGCGGGAACCTGGGACCGGTCCTACCTCCACTCCAACGCGGCGATTTGTCTGGTGATGGATGACGAACTTTGGTTTTACTACACCGGTTTTGCCGGAGATCCCGCTCGGAAAGGTAAAGGTTTCGACATCACAAAAAACGGTATGTACGCCAACGCCTCCATGGGCATCGCCCGCCTCCGCCGGGATGGCTTTGCTTCCATGGATGCAACTACAAAAAGCGGGGCATTGGAGACACGGACGATTCGATTTTCCGGAAAACACCTGTTTGTAAATGTCGATGCTCCCAATGGAAAACTCACCGCAGAAATCGTCGATGCTGATGACAAAGCGATTGAGCCTTTCACCACCGATAACTGTATTCCGGTAACCGGGGACAAAACAAAAACCGAACTGCGATGGCAGGGAGCAACCGATCTCGCGGCCCTGTCCGGAAAACCTGTCAGACTGCGCTTTAGTCTCAACAACGGCTCCCTGTACTCGTTCTGGATTAGCGCGGATGCCTCCGGGAAAAGTGGCGGCTACCTCGCCGGCGGCAGTCCGGGGAACGCAACCTTGCGCGACGAGTGACCTTCGTAAAGTCACGGACATTGCGGGACAGGACTTAGAGGTCGGCTGAACCAACAAAAAACCCGGTTCGAAAACCGGGTTTCTTTGGTTATAGGATGGAGATGATTAATTTCTTCTTTTGGACCGCTTTTTGTCGTGCCGTTCCGGCCTTTTGGGCGCTGGCTTCTTCACGACGATCTTTCTTGGCGGAGCTACATATTTCTTTTTCGGAGGACTTTTGCGATCATTGCCGAAAAGGACGATTTCAATCAGGGAACTCGTTTTGCCACGGGGCCCGTCTTTTGCCTGGGTAGTTCCTGTAGTGAGAACAACAGCTGCTGCTACTGCGAGCGGAATGATGACTTTGTTTAATTTCATAGTATTGAGTTTTCTTTAGTTTCTTTTATGTATTGCTCCGTTTTGTCCGGAAGCTTTGGTTATCTGTGTGGATAGACATCTGAAAATGGAGTTCATGTCATCTCATGACTGTTTTCCGGTGAACGTTAATGATTCTTTAATCGCAGTTTTTCAGGAAATGATGCGACTCGGATTCCGGAGACTTAGGTGTTCGGCTTGTCTTTGTGCACCAGGTGTGAGGTGTTTACACAGATCGTGAAAATTTGATCGCCGCTTGTAAGCAGCGTGATTTCGTCACGAAATTATTTTTCCAGGTTTTAATGGTTTGTTAACCTCCATGGGTGATGGTGACACGCGGCTCTAACACGAAACGAGAATGTCACCCGGTTTTTGAAAGGTTTTGATCGCGCCGGAGTCAGTTCCAGTCGATGCAAAGCTTCTTTTGCTGAATCCGGAAATTTTACGATGAATAAAATATTGCTCTTCTTGTTTGTATACTGCCTTGTTTCCCTGGGATACCCGCTAACAGCAGCCGATCCGGTTGCCCATCACGTCCAGGATAAAGTGGTCCTTGTAAGCGCGGAGGAAGCTGGCAAACAATTCGGCTGGGAACCGAAACTTGAAGGGAATACCCTGGTTCTCTGCCGCGACGAACTCTGCGTGCCGGTCAATCTCAACGAGGTGGCTCATCGAAAAAGTGAAGGTCAGTTGTTGGTTGATGCTGAAACTCTCGGCAAAATCATGGATTTCTCGTTTCAATTAACGGATAACCAGGTCAATCTGCACCCGGGTCGCGCTGCCGAACCGGATGCTGCTGCAGAAAGTTCATCCTACCATTCCAGCTGGCCGGAAGGTCGCGGTTTTGAACAGGGCGAAACCCTGCCGGATATCCCGCTGATCGATCTGGAAGGAAACGAAGTGCGGTTTGGAGACTTCCTCGGTAAACGATATTTGATCTACGGTTGGGCCAGTTGGTGAGGCTGCCGCGAAAACCTGCCCGTGTGGCAGGAAGTTTATGAGAAGTATGGCAGTGACGAATTTACCGTCGTTGGAATCGCTATGGATTCGGAAGGCGTGGCACCGGCCAAAAAGCAATACGACCGCTTCGGCGTGACTTTTAACGCTCTGGTCGATCCAAACTATGCAACCCGGTTTGAATACGTTCCCTGGTTGTTCTTCGTCGATGAGCACGGAGTTGTTCAGGGTGGTGACTGGGCCGAAAAAATCAAAACCATGGGGAAAATCAAGCCTGTCACTGAAGAGATCCGCAACCAGTGGACACCGGAAGGTCAGCGCAACAGCCTGGAAGTCCTCGCTTCGCTGGTCCGGCAACACGAAGCCGCGCCCGACGATCTCAGCATCGCTTCAGAGCTCGCTTCCCGCTATATCACCCTCGACCGGCTCGAAGAAGCCCGCAACCTGCTGCGCCCCCTCGTCAAAAAGTATGATGCCCTCGAGATCGCCCGGTCGGACAACCGCAGTCGGCAGATCGCCCTGGCAGATGCCTACATTCAACTTTCCAGAGCCGAAACGGAACGCGAAGCCCAGGTCGAGGCATCAACCCTGGCCTACTATGTGTACCCGACAAAAGGGTATGTAAAACAGGTCGTTCGCATCAAAGGACCGGCCTACTTCGACAACACCGAGGATGGTAAAATGGACTCAAAATTTCGATCTTCCAATATAGACAAACTGGTAGAAGAGAGAAGCCGGTGGTTGAAATCCGGTAACTAGAGAAAAATCACACAAGTATACAAACATCATGCGAATTCGCCAACTGTTCGGACTATTACTCATCCCGTTCATTATGGGAGCCTGTTCACAACCACCCTCGGTGGCCACACTCAATCAGAAGGCACCCGATTTCGAAGCGCCCAATCAGGATGGCGACGCGGTCAAGCTTTCCGACTTCAGAGGGCAAAACGTGGTCCTTGCCTTCACCCGCGCTCATTGGTGACCATTTTGCATGGCTCAGCTGGTCCAGCTGAACAAACTCGAACCGGAATTTGCGAAACTTGATTGCAAGCTTGTCACCGTTTTCCGCGAAGAGAAAGACGGTGTCGAAGGCCTGAAAAAAGCAGTCGATAAGACAGGATTTTCTCCGATCCTCCTCGATACACCGGTCACCGCGACCGCAGCTTATCAGCACGAAAACTACGCCACCTATCTCATCGATAAAAAGGGCGTGATCCGCGCTGTGTTTGACGGTACGAAAAAGGAGCGCCCTACCGGAGAGTTGCTACTCGAGGAAGCGAAAAAGCTGTTCTCAAATTGATAGTGATACCGTTTGGATTTTCCCTGTATGACGCCACGTACGTGGCGCGGGCACTTCTTCCCGCGTCCGGCTGAGTCGGCGAAACCAGTGTCTGTAACATGCGGGCAGAAGTGCCCGCATCACAATTGCGCCGCAGATCTACCCGAGAATCCTTTACTCATCCTGCGGGCCTTCGCCTTTCGGTCCTTTCCCCTTGCCTTTCTGCCCTTTGCCTTTTCCACCGGGTTGGGACGCCTCCGAAAGCCCTTCGTAGGTAGTGACACCGCGGGCTCCGCGGAAGGCTTTGATGATTTGATTACTGCCCGGCGAACCGGCATGGTAGTGATATCCGCGAACTTCGTCTGAATGGCCGCCGCATTCATCAAGATCAGTCGAGGGATTGCCGTCGGTATCCAGGTGGGCAAAGATCGGGTAGCCATCCAGCGCCAGTCCGATGAGTGGTGCATGCCCGTCGGATTGAGCGACTTCTTTCGTTGAACCCGTAGCCGCATGGTAGTGATACCCCTCGAACGGATTGAGATGACCGCCGTGGTCATCCAGTGGAGCAATGGTATAAGCGCCCAAAATCGCTTCAATCGGTGCCGGAGGATCAAAAGCCACCCCGTTTAAGGCCAGCCCCATAGCTCCGTGCGATAAGTTTACCGGGGTATCCTGACGGACCGGCGTCACCGGGATCGCCACGGTAAGATACAACCCCTCAACCCACTCTGCCTGACCTTCCACGACATGATTGGTATAGGCCGGATCGACGTCGGGCCGGGCCGCCGCCATAAAAGCTTCGCGGGTTTTCGTCACGCGGACGGTGCCATCCTCATTGTATAGTTTCCACTTCTCATCGTTATACAGTTGACCGATATTTTTCACAAACGGCCCATCAACATCGTGCAGTTTGCCGCCGTGAAACCATTTACCACCTTTGTCTTTTCCATCGGTAATCGTTTCGGGACTCCAGGGGCCCATGATGTGCTCATGCGGAATCGATTTGGTTTGAATGATATAGCAGGGCACTTTCGTCCCGTCGGCCAGAGCCCGCGTTTCGATGGTGATTTTTCCGGCAAGATTTTCCTCAATAAAATGTACCCCTGGA
>JARGOZ010000163.1:0-3123 GCA_029213025.1 Verrucomicrobiales bacterium | reverse complement strand
GTTCAGTGTCCGGTTCGGTGGAGGTGTCGGAGCAGGAGGTCAAAAAGATTCCGGGAAGGAGGAGGACAAACAGTTTATTCATACTACACCAACGCGCGAAGGTCCGGGAAGTCAAACGCCTCGCCCTGGATTGGCGGTATATGACACTTTTGCCATGGGACTTTGGCTGAAACGAAGGAATAACGATCAAGGGTATTCCGTACTTGATCTGTACGGGTCTCACTGGACGGAAAAACAGTCCGGCTGTCTACTTTGCGAAGCCGGGTGAACTGCGGCGGTGGGGCGGGTCCGATGTCCCGGCCTTGTCCGGAAAATCCACAACTATGGCTCGCTGCCTGTTTTTGTGATTTGCTTTCGATCCATCGTGGGACATTCTATGAACTTTTCTCCCAGACAGCTTCGATGGAAATTTGGCTTATATTTTTCAGTTCGGTAATATTGATCGGCATCTTCGCCCAGTGGTTGTCGTGGAAATTCCGGTTCCCTTCCATTCTCGCGCTGCTCACCTTCGGTTTTATTGCCGGACAGTTTTATGACCAAAGTGCCATTGTAAATTCGGACGTTGTTTTCGCCGTCGTTTCCCTGTCGGTCGCGGTAATCATGCTGGAGGGAGGTCTGACTCTCCACTTCCGCGAACTTCGCGACGCCGGTCCGCCACTGATCCGACTAATCAGTGTGGGTGCGGGAATCACCTGGGTGCTTTCGGCGATTGCGTTGCATTACCTCGCCGGGTTCAGCTGGCAGGTGTCGACTTTGGTCGGTGCCATCCTCGTCGTAACCGGGCCCACTGTGATCGGACCGCTGCTGCGAAATGTACGGCCGAAGCGACATCTCGATTCCATCTTAAAGTGGGAGGGCATCGTTATCGATCCGATCGGTGCGATCCTCGCCGTTCTGGTGTTCGGAGCGGTGTTCGGGCACGGGGATCACAGCCTGACTTTTTCTGAAACATTGATGAATCTCGGCCTGACGATTCTAACAGGCCTGGGACTCGGATACGCCGCTGCGAGAGCGCTGGTTTTTGTTTTGCGCCGCCACTGGGTTCCCGATTTTCTACAGAGTTCAGTTCTCCTGGCGGTGTGTCTGGCTCTTTTCACTGTCTCCAATTTGCTCCAGCATGAGTCGGGTCTGCTCACCGTTACTGTGCTCGGCATAGGTCTTGCCAATCAGCATCGTGCCCAGGTTCGGCACATTCTGGAATTCAAAGAAAATCTCCGGGTTATTTTGATCTCCTGTCTGTTTATTATTCTCGGTGGCCGGGTCGGTTGGGAGGAAATTGTCGCGGTGTGGAAAGAGGCTCTGCTCGTGATCGCTGCTCTGATCATCGTCATCCGTCCCCTGTCAGTCTTTGTGAGTACGGCGCGGACGGAACTGAAAGTGCGGGAGAAATTGTTTATCGCTTTGATGGCACCCCGTGGGATTGTGGCCGCGGCCGTGGCGGCAATCTTTGCATTGGAGCTGTCGAATCACGCTGCTTTTGTGGAAGAATCAGCGAGGATCGTGCCCGTGGTATTCAGTATTATTTTCGGGACAGTATCGTTCTACGGATTACTGGCCGCCCCGATCGCGAGAAAGCTCGGCCTCGCATCACCCAATCCGCAGGGCATCGTCTTCGCCGGGGCAAACGACTGGACTATCAAAATTGCCGGTGCGATACAGGAAGCGGGATTCCGGGTGTTGATTATCGATCTGAACTACAATGCGGTGCGAAAAGCGCGCATGGCCGGTGTTCCGGGAGTCAGCGCGAATATCATATCCGACTATGCCACAGAAGAGATTGATCTGTCCGGGATCGGCCGCCTGCTTGCGGTTACGCCGAACGATGAAGTGAACTCTCTCGCGTGTATCGGTTTTTCCCACACTCTTGGTAGATCAAATGTATTTCAGCTTCAGCCGGTTGATACGGAGAAGAACGAACGGAACTCTTCCTCCATGGAGTTGTCAGGTAGGCATTTGTTTGGTGAATCGGTAACGGCGAAAAAGCTCGAGGAATTCGGCAAAACCGAATCGGAGGCCAAGCTCACTTTGATAACCGAAGAATTCAGCTACGAAGATTTTCTCGAGCGAAACGGCGAAGAAGTCATTCCCATGTTCGTGATCCGCGAAGGCGGAAAGCTGGATGTAATGACTACAGATTCTCTACCTCCGGAAAACGGCGATACGGTAGTCAGCTACGCTACTGTGATGGATACGGTGGAGTTGTAGGTGGGAAATCGAAAGCTTGCAAAAACGTGATGCGGACACTCCTGTCCGCATAACCACTGAGCATAGGTACTTCAGGTGCGAACAAGAGAGTGTCTGCATCACGTTTTTGGCCCTGTATTCTGCATTTATTAGTTCTTAACAGGGTACAATCCGGCATCGTACCCTGTTAGGTCACATCCAGCCACGTCCGCTCTATGGCAACGATGCGGAAGGGAACTTGATCCCGTCATTATTCGATTGATCTTCAAAGCAATGAAAGGAAAAGTACACGAAATGAACGACAACCGGTTACGTGCGCGAATCGCTGAGGAGCCTAGTGCGGGAAAATCGCACGCTGGGATCTGCGAGGGGGACGCCGGGTAACTGGCGTTCCTACCTTAATCGCCTATGAAAAAACTGCGAGAACACAAGCGAAAGATTGGGTGTTTGAGCATTGTCGTCATCATGTTCCTTGCTCTATATGTAGGCAACACGTTGATGAACGAAAAATGGATCGAAGAGTCAACAGGGTTCGAGATTCCTTTCTTTAGAAAGTCGTTTCGAACGAATTCACAGGATGTCGGGTTGGGTGCATTCTTGAAAGTCAGCCCAGGGAAGGCCGAGCGCTTGATCGCTGAGAACGATTTCGGGAGATGCGACCACGATCCTAATTCGTCCATATGGGGTGGTCTGTTTGAAGTGCGACGAATTCGTGTCGACCCATTTCCACCGCAAGAACAACTTATGCTTCTCAAAGGCGCGTCCAAATGGAAGTCATGGGGGATTTATGCACACCAGTCTACTGGTAGGTTTTGGATAGTTGTATTGCATCCTGACATGGCTGGTGATCCGCCTCCGGGCGCACTTGGAGAATGATTCCAAAGAGGCGAATCGGGTAGGCACGGGGTTTGAACCCGCGCCCCCCACACCACCCGGCGT
>JARGOZ010000162.1 GCA_029213025.1 Verrucomicrobiales bacterium | reverse complement strand
ATTTCCGCTGTTGATACTCCGATAAATGGATCTGTGGTTCTTAACGGGGACGGATCGGTAACTTTTACTCCGAATCAGGACTACAGTGGGCTTGCCTTTTTTAACTACACAGCGAGTGATGGAGTAGAAACTGATTCTGCTACGGTGGTGCTGAATTTTACGGCCGTGAACGATGCTCCGGTCGCGGTGGACGATGGGCCGCTTTTAGTTCCTGAAGACTTTCCGCTTAGCAATATATACGTGTTGAGCAACGATTCTGATCCGGAAGGGAACTTTCTTTCGGTTCAGGGAACTCCAACGGCCAATCACGGCGTTGTCACGGTGAATCCGAATAACTCGATCAACTACACGCCTGACCTAAACTACAACGGGCCGGATGTTATCACTTATGTGGTTTCCGACCCGTATGGAGCAACCGATACCGGAACTGTCGCAATTAGTGTATTGTCGTTGAACGATGCCCCGGAGGCAACGGATGACAGTGCCTCGTCTGCAAATGGTGTTTTCAGTGTGTTTGTTTTAACAAACGACAGTGATCCAGACGGAAACAGTATTTCGATTACTCATATTAACGGGATGGACAGTTCATCAGGTTCGCCGGTGCAAATTGCGACAAATATTACCGTTAAGGATAAAGGCGGCGGTGAACTGGAAATTGTGAATACCGGTGGAGCTTATGCCGGCGATTTTACCTACACGATTAGTGACGGGAACGGTAGTAGTGACAGTGCCACCGTGTCCTTCTCGATAGGAGTGGCCCCGGTGGTAATCGATCGGGATGGTGACGGGGTGGAATTTGTCAAGGCAGGCACCGGTTATCGATACGACATCGACAGTGACGGAGTGATTGAAGCTCTCGCCTGGGCGGGTAGTGACGATGGAGTCCTGATTCACGATGCGAACGGCAACGGGGAAATTGACGATTCGACCGAGTTTGCATTTTCGGAATACGCCAGTGATGCAGCGGCTACCGATCTGGAGGGACTGCGCGAAGAGTTCGACAGTAACGCGGACGGTGTTCTCGATAAAAACGATGAGAAATGGGAAGAGTTCGCCATTTGGCAGGACAGGAACGGCGACGGACGGGTGGACGAAGGGGAGATGACGGGGCTGAACCATTTGGGCATCGAATCGATTGGGCTGGTTAGCGACGAAAACAGCTATTCGGCAGCCGATGGGGATGTGTTCGTTCATGGAGAAGCGGAGGTCTTCTTTTCGGACGGGCGGGTTGGAGTTGCTGCAGATGCCCTGTTTGCGGCAGAAGGCGATGACCAATTCGACCCGCTGGATCTGGAAATCATCACCAATGACGGTGAAGTGTTTAATCTGGACGGTGTTAGCGGCCTGGATCAGGTGCCGGCTCAGCATGGATTCGATGAGATTGGCGAACCGGGCGGTGCTCTACCCGCAATGGATGATGAAGCGGCCCGTGCCGCTGCGGAAGGCGGGTTTTAAGTGGAAATTTCTCATGGGAGGCGGGGTTGAATCGTCCTTGTAGTATGTCGGTGGGGACCAGGGTGGAGTTTTCGATATTCTGTATGTTTTCAGCCTTGTTTTTCGGAGCCTGTTCGGTCCCGGAACGAGGCTCCGTTCGGCATGTCGCGTCGCGAACCGGATCGGTGACAAATTCTTTCGACGTTGCGAAAAATTCCCGGGCGAAGCTGGATGGAAACTGGACCGGAGACTCGGAGATAGTGACCGAGTTAAAGGATGGCATTGAGGCGCAAAAGTATGCCGGGCATCCCGACTACAATCCGTCTGTGGCCTATGTGGTGGATCCTTCCAAACAGGAGATGACAATTTACAATCTCGACTCGTGGGCTCCGGTTTTGACGATTCCGGTTGGGACCGGCAAGCGCGGATTGGGATTCGGCGGGGCGCAGACTCCAATCGGATTTTTCACGATGGGAGGCGTGAGAATTGCGAAAAATGCCAATGCCTATATCCAGACGGGTGATTCCAAAACCGGGGTAAGCGGTGTTTATGCAGAAATTCTGTATCCCCCGAGTCATAAAAAAGCCTCGCTCCGCGGTCGGGTGCCGAATAATGTGATTATTCACGGATTCAATCCGCGTGCCTCCTCGATGCTCCGGGATCGACATGAGAAAAAGATGATTGGCCGGATCCCGTGCACGACCGGATGTCCGGTTCCGGGAATGAATGACCTCCCGAAACTCGCCCCGTATCTGAAACAGAGTGCCGGAAAATTTGATCCCACTGCGCGGCCTAATTCAGCACTGAGGAGCTTGATCCGCCGCAAGCAGGTTGTTGAATACTCTTCCAAAAACCAGCTGGGCGACCCGATTTTGATCTTGAATTGTCCGTTTCGCGGCTAGATTCGGGGATGAAGCATCCGTCCCCGTTCATTTTTGCCGCCATTTTAGTTTGCTCTCTTTTTTCCGCTGTTCTTAGCGCGGCGGAAAAGCCGAATATCATCCTGATTCTTGTCGATGATATGGGCTATTCGGATTTGGGCTGTTTCGGCAGCGAGATTGATACTCCCAATATTGATAGTCTGGCGGCCGCAGGCATCAAATTCACTCACTTCACAAACTGCGCCAAATGTGAAACCACTCGTACCACCCTGATGACAGGTCGGTATCACACCGAGGTCAAAAAAACAGCCGGTCGGCCATCACGATTCCTGAAATCCTCGGAACGGCCGGATATCAGAACTTTATGGTCGGAAAGTGGCATATCTTCGATGAGCCGCTGAAACGGGGATTTGACCGCTATTTCGGATTCTTAGAAGGTGCCCCCAATTTCTTCACCGGTGAAGGCACCAAAGGCGGCTGCAGTTACCGCCTGGAAAACGAGCCTTACGAAATTCCGGAGGGGTTTTACTCAACTGATGCGTTTACCGATTACGCCGTGAAATACATAGGTGAACGTAATCCGGCGCAGCCGTTTTTCCTGTATCTCGCCTACAACGCCCCGCATTACCCGCTCCAGGCTCCGAAACAGGATGTCATGAAATATCGGGGAAAATACAAAGACGGCTGGGCTGATCTTCGCTCGAAGAGGTATGCGAGGATGAAGAAATTGGGGGTTATTCCGGAGGATATGGGCCTCTCCGACCCTGAGCCCGATGTTCGCGACTGGGAGAGTCTCAGTGATGAAGAGAAAGACGATATGGATCTCCGCATGGCTACCTACGCGGCGATGATCGACCGGGTGGATCAGCAGGTTGGTCGAGTCATCGAAAAGCTCGACGAGGAAGATATCGCTGAGAATACGCTCGTCATTTTTCTGAGCGACAACGGTGCCTGCCCATTTGACCGGACTCGCAAACCGACATTGGAAAATCAGTACATGCCGTGGGACGGTCGATCCTATTACTGTTATCCGAAAGAGTGGGCCAATGCCTGTAATACCCCGTTTCGGCTGTATAAACAGAACCAGAATGAGGGCGGGATCGCCACTGCGATGATTGCCCGCTGGCCGGCCGGAATCACTGTGCCGGGTACCTTCAATCGGCAGCGTGGGCATCTCGTCGATTTCCACGCCACCTTCCGGGAGCTGGCCGGTGTCGATTATCCGGCGGAATTTGACGGCCACAAAATCGGAGCAGCTCGTGGGATCAGCCTGGTTCCGGCATTTCGCGGCGAAAAACGACCGGAACATGAAGCCCTTTACCAGAATTTCGCCGATTCGAAGACGGCATTGGTCAAAGGGAGGTGGAAGCTGGTTGATCTCAAATATCTCTACGATTTGGAAGTTGACCGGATCGAGAGCAACGACTTGTCAGGCCGTCATCCGGAAAAGTTCGAAGAGATGAAAGCTGAATTTCTCCGCCTCGACCGGGAGTATAACGACGGTCGGACAGCGAAAAAAGCCATTGGTCGGAGAAATAAGAAGCCTTAGCCGGCCTGTTCCCGACAGAATGCGGGAAGGCCAATCAAAGCGGCTAACGGATAACTGCGGTATCCGTTCTGGAGGAGATGTAAGGGCGTAAAATCGGGGCAAAAGATTTGTTCATTATCAATTGAACTAACCGGAATGCGTGTTTACAGGTTCAGGCAGAGTTGTCAGCGATTTTGACAATTTTCGACACATCTGACAGAAAAAATAACAGGTTATTTGACCGGTTTCACTCGGAAATCGCGATTTTAACCAGGGGCGGTAGCTTGCATGGTTAGTCGGCTTTCAGCGTTGGAGGAGGAATCTATCGATTATTTCGTGTCGTTTGTGCAGATACTGGGATTACCCAAATCAATTGGCCAGATTTACGGCCTCTTTTTTGTCTCGTCCGATCCCATGGCCATGGATCATGTGGTGGGCCGGTTGGATATCAGTAAAGGCTGTGCCAGTCAGGGGCTGGCGACATTAAAAGGCTTCGGGGCGATCATTCCCGTTCACATGGAAGGGGACCGGAGAGAGCATTTTGAAGCGGATTTTGAGGTGTCAAAAATTGTCGCCCATTTCTTCGAAGAAACGCTCGAACCGCGGATGGCTCATGGCGAAGAGCGGCTGAACCGAATGATCTCCATTTCCGAAAATGGCGAAAATCCCGGTGAAAATCCCATTGTAACCAGACTAAACGCCCTGAAAAAATGGCAAACCAGAGGCAAAGAAACCATCCCGCTGATCAAAGAGTTCCTGAAAGCATGATTCAACAGGGTGCAGTTCTACATCTAACAGGGTACAGTCCCGGATTCAACAGGGTACAGTCCAACGTTCAACAGGGTACAGTGTCGATCCGCCCTAAATCTCTCTTTTTCTGATGCGTATACTTGTTACCGGAGGGGCTGGTTTTCTTGGCTCCCATTTATGCGATTCCCTGATCGCAAAAGGGCACGACGTGGTGTGTCTCGATAACTATTTTACCGGCTCGAAAAGCAATATCGCGCACCTCATCGGCAATCCCAACTTCGAACTGATGCGCTGGGATGTGATTGATCCTTTTAAAGTGGAGGTGGATCGGATTTTCAACCTCGCTTGCCCGGCGTCCCCCATTCACTATCAGTTTAATCCGATCAAGACCATCAAGACCTCGGTGATGGGTTCGATCAATGTGCTCGGTCTGGCCAAGCGAATCAAGGCGAGGGTTTTCCAGGCATCGACCTCGGAGATATACGGCGATCCGACCGAGGGCAATCACCCTCAGGTCGAATCCTACTGGGGCAACGTCAATCCTATCGGCATCCGCAGCTGTTACGATGAAGGTAAGCGCTGCGCGGAAACGTTGTTTTTTGACTACCATCGCATGCACGGAGTAGATATCCGGGTCGTCCGGATTTTTAACACCTATGGAACCCGGATGAGCCCCGGAGACGGCAGGGTGGTATCAAATTTTATCTGCCAGGCGCTTCGTGGCGATCCGATTACCATTTACGGCGACGGACAGCAAACCCGCTCCTTTTGCTACGCGAGCGATCTGATCCGCGGTTTTGAAAAAATGATGGATCAGGATGAAGTGACCGGGCCGGTGAACATGGGTAATCCAGGTGAATTCACCATTCTTGAGCTCGCGGAAACCATCCTGCGCATAACGGGCAGCAAATCCCCAATCCTCAACGAGTCCCTTCCTCAGGATGACCCGAAACAGCGTCGTCCAGACATATCTCTCGCAATGAAAGCCCTCGACTGGGAGCCTGAGATCAGTTTAGAAGAGGGCTTGAGAGAAACCATTCCCTATTTTGAAGGCTTAATGAAGGGCTGAAAAGCTTGAGGAATCGTGATACATTCTACCCCAATGATTCCCTTTCTATCATCTCCGGAAACCAGAGAACTGGTGGTTCCTGTTTCCCGGGAATTTTATCAGGAGGCCGGGAAGCTTGGTCTGATAGAAACCGATGTGGAATTGATTCAGGGCCTGGTCATTAAGAAAATGCCGAAGTCACCTTTTCACATACTGCTCGTTCGCCGATTAATCGCAATCTTCGAACTGGCGCTTGGTGAATCTCCGTATTTTGTCGCAAAAGAGGACCCGATTGGAACAAAAGATTCGGAACCGGAGCCGGATATTGCAGTGATCGAAGGCGGACCGGATGACTTCGTCACGAAACTTCCGGAGACGGCGGAATTGGTTGTCGAAGTCGCTGTGTCGACTTTGAAAAAAGACCAATTGAAGGCCGAAGTCTATGCCGCAGCGGGGGTAAAAGAGTATTGGATACTCAATGCGGAAGACCGGTGCCTCGAAAGATTGTCCAGTCCGGATTCAAAACAGGCAATGTATTTGCATAGAGAGGTGCTTACCGATTCTCAGATGTTTACCTCTCTGGTTTTTCCGCAAATAAGTGTCGATCCGGTAAAATTGTTCTCAGTAGAGTAATCGGGAAGGAACGTGACGATTTCGTAAATTCATTAACCTTTCCTGAAAACAACTTTTGCTTTACAGACGACGCCCGGCTTTTCATTTGCCGGAGAACGTATTTCATGAAAATTACCTGCATCGGAGCTGGCTACGTTGGCGGCCCGACCATGGCGATGATAGCCGGGAAATGTCCCGGTATCGACGTCACGGTCGTAGACATCAACGAATCCCGGATCGCCGCCTGGAACGATACCGATCTATCGAAACTGCCGGTTTTTGAGCCCGGGCTCGACGAGATTGTCGGGGAAGCGAGGGGGCGGAACCTGCATTTCAGCACCGATGTAGATTCCGCGATTGGTGAGGCGGATATGATTTTCATCTCCGTCAATACGCCCACGAAAACCTACGGAACCGGCAAAGGCCAGGCCGCCGATCTGAAATGGGTGGAACGCTGCGCCCGCCAGATAGCGGAGTTGGTCGAAAGAGACATCATTATTGTCGAGAAATCGACCGTGCCGATTCGCACCGCGGCGATGATCAAAAGCGTCCTGCGGGCTGTCGGCAAAGAGGACAAGGTAAAAGTCCTCTCCAACCCGGAATTTCTGGCTGAAGGCACCGCCGTCGCCGATTTGAGTAATCCGGATCGCGTCCTGATCGGAGGCGAGGACGAAGAATCGATTGAAAAACTGGTATCCGTCTACGCCCAGTGGGTTCCCCGCGAGAAAATCCTGACCACCAACCTCTGGTCATCAGAATTGTCAAAACTGACCGCCAACGCATTCCTCGCCCAGCGGGTATCATCCATTAACTCCATTTCCGCACTCTGCGAAGTAACCGGAGCAGATGTGGGCGAAGTAGCCAAAGCGATCGGCACCGACAGCCGCATTGGCCCCAGATTTCTGCAGGCATCCGTTGGATTCGGCGGATCCTGTTTCCAGAAAGACATTCTCAATCTCACCTACCTCTGCGATTACTTCGGGCTGCCCGAAGTCGCTGCGTATTGGAAAAGCGTGATTGAATTGAACGACTGGCAAAAACGGAGATTCGCCGAAAAAATCGTCCACACCCTTTTCAACACGGTAGCCGAAAAGAAGATCGGAATCCTTGGATTTGCCTTCAAGAAAGACACCAACGACACCCGCGAATCGGCGGCGATCTATGTCTGCCGCGATCTTCTCATAGAAAAAGCCCACCTCGCCATTTACGATCCCCGGGTTTCGCTGCAGCAAATCATCAGAGATCTGGAATATGTCGGAATAACCGATGCGCAGGATCTGGTGAAATCCGGAGCCCTGTCGAAAGTCGACAGCGTCGATCAGGCCGCGGCAGATTCCCACGCCCTGGCCATACTCACCGAGTGGGACGAGTTCAAAACGCTCGATTACAACGCCATCTTCGAAACCATGAAAAAACCGGCCTGGCTCTTCGACGGCCGGAACATCGTCGACCGCAAAAAAGCGTCAGCAACCGGCTTCGACGTCTATTCCATCGGCAAAGGCGAAAGCCACGGAGCTGAATGGGAAGTGAGATAAGGTCCGAAGGTGGGAATGTAGCAAAGTGAAATAGTGTAGAGAGTTTGACTCGACTATTTTTGCTAAATTTTCGCTCAACAACCCTTCGATTCGTTGGGTTAAATTATGGCTGATTTTGCAAAACAGTTTGAGGACCTTAAGATATGGCAAGCTGGCCGCGTGTTGGTTTCGAAAGTTTATAATGAGCTTAGTCAAAACAAAGACTTCGGATTTCGCGATCAAATTCAGCGGGCGGCGGTGTCCGCAATGACCAACATCGCCGAGGGCTTTGAGCGAAGAAGTTCTGCTGATTTCGCCAGATTTTTAGACATAGCCAAAGGGTCGAGTGGAGAAGTCAGATCGCTTCTCTACGTAGCGGAAGATCTTGGTTATATCGAGCCGGATCGGGCTCAAGCTCTGCGGGATGAATATGAAAAGCTTTCAAAGGCATCGCGGCATTTACCCGTTCAATCAGACGATAGCACCTTGTAACCTTCGCAGAGCGAACCTTCCCACCTTCGCGCAGCAGACTTTCCCACTTTTCGCACAGCGAACTCAAATGGACTTCATAGATCTAAAAACGCAGCAGGCCCGGATCAGAGGCAAGATCGACGCCCGGATAGCTGCGGTTCTCGACCATGGTCAATATATCATGGGACCGGAAGTCTTCGAATTGGAAGAAAAGCTTTGTGAATTTGTCGGCGTCAAACACGCTATCGGAGTTTCCTCCGGGACAGATTCCCTCTTAATCGCTCTGATGGCTCTGGAGATCGGCCCTGGAGATGAAGTCATCACCACACCCTATACGTGGATATCCACCGCGGAAGTGATCGCTCTGGTGGGTGCAAAACCGGTGTTTGTCGACATCGAACCCGATACCTGGAACATCGATCCCAATCTGATCGAGCCGGCCATCACCGAGCGAACCAAAGCGATCATGCCTGTCGGTATCTACGGACAGACCGCGAACATGACCGCGATCAACGAGATCGCCGCCCGTCACGGAGATATCCCTGTAATCGAAGACGCCGCCCAGAGTTTTGGAGCAACTCACCACGGTAAAATGTCAGGGTCATTGTCCACCATTGGCAGTACCTCCTTCTTTCCCTCCAAACCGCTCGGCTGTTACGGAGATGGTGGCGCCATTTTCACCGACGACGATGAGTTAGCAGAAAAGATGCGTTGGATTCGGATACACGGCCAAAAAGAAAAGCACCATCACCCTGTACTTGGTTTGACTGGAAGGCTGGATTCTATCCAGGCTGCGATTTTGCTCGAAAAGCTGGAGATATTTCCTGAGGAGATAGGAATGAGGTCCGCAGTAGGCAGATCCTACAGCGAATTGCTTAGTGGAATCCCCGGCATCCAATGCCCGCGAACTAAAGCGGAAAATACCAACGTCTTTGCTCAGTTCACGGTACTTTGTGAGGACCGCGAAAGGATTCGGGATGTTTTGGCATTTGAAGAGGTTCCAAGCGTTTCCTATTATGAGGTTCCACTTCATCTACAGACGGTTTTTGAGAAATTCAACTATGGCAAAGGGAGCTTCGAAATAACTGAGCGGGTGGCTCATCAATGTCTCAGCCTCCCCATGAGTCCTTACTTAAGCGATGTAGACCTCCAAAAGGTGACAGGTCTGGTAAGGGCTGTTTGATTTGTCCCCGCCGTCATACAGTAATTATCCTACTTCAACCTACTATAATGAGTGACCAAAAAGTAAAAATCCTGAGCGACCAGCAGCTACGTCAGTATCAAACCGATGGGTATGTAATTCTGAAAAATCACATTGATCTGTCATTATTGTCAGATTTGCAAATTGCGTTGGCCTCGCTAATGCCGGGAGGCGGGAAAGCAACCTCTATCGAAGATATTGATAAAGTGATTCTGGAAGCTGAGAAGAATGATCATAAATTTGTGTACTATGCAATGATAGCGGTTGGATCGAGTTGTGCGGCTCTTCAGGTTCTGGCATCAATGAACGTCGAAAAGATTACCTCTGAGCTTTATGCTGTTCCGGCGAAAAATATTCATTTGTTACCGATTCAAACACCTATACAAATTCCTGGTGATACGCGGTTCGATCAAGATTGGCATCAGGACGGAACTTCCTATCCCGCAGCGGAAATTATACCGACTTTTTGGTTTCCGGTGCTACATCCAACAAGAGAAACAGGAAGTGTGGGGTATATCCCAGGTTCTCATAAAAGAGGAGAGCGGGATAGTGTTCATACGGTGTACGAATCTGGGTTGAATGTGCGCGTGATTACTGTCGAGGAACAAGAGAAGCAGGACGCTGTTGTCGCCGATCTTGAACTGGGTGACCTTCTGGTGTTCGACAAGAACCTTGTTCACACTAGCACTCCGAACAAAGGGGGGATACCTAGAGCGACAGGTATTTGTAGAACTGTTGTTCTTGATGGTGATAAAGAATTTACACCACTGTTTCAAATTAATATGGAATCCCTGGGCGGGGTTACAAAAACAAATTCTCAAATGTGACGACATAATTAGGAGTGATTGAGTAATTTAGACATCAAATTCTCTGAGCACGGATGGTGTCGGTAGTCTATTTTGCAATTTTTCCAGATCGTGCGGCTCAGCGGGAAATCAATAAAATATTGAGAAAGGTTAATCGCTGCCGAACTCCTTCTTCGGTATCAGATTCAGCATTACTCTGAATTATCGGGGTGATTGGTACCAAAGATGAGCGTATAAATGCCGAAGAGGTTCGGGAATTGATTACGGGATTGCACCATTGAGTCCTTGCGGTCCGGAGTCACCGGTTTCATCAGGATTAATAGAATATATGTCTGGCATTCAAATTATAGGAGGCGGCTTGTATGGCTGTTTAACGGCTTATCATATAGCAAAGAGTCGACCGGACTTACGTATCGATATAATTGAAGCGGGGGATCATCTGCTTACTGCTTTTGATTCAATCACTGTCGGCGATACTAAATTTAACAATGGATTTCACGGGTTGGAACTACCCCGGTCTCAGCCTTTGTTTGACTTTATTATCTCTGAACTGGGAACGGAGATGAAGGAGATTCCCAATCAGAGAGGTTTATCGGTTATGGGGCACCTAATTCCCTATGAATCCGATTTGAAATCCTGGCCAGAGGAAATTAAGGGCGAATTTACAGCGCCCCCGGGAGAATATCAGGGCAGTTCCCCAATCAACTCTCTTGTTTCAGAACGCTACGCTGACTTTTTTGCGAAGGTTGGAGTCAGGTACTCAGAAACGACGGCTGACATCGAGCACCGGCTGTTCCCGTGGTTTTTTCCGGCTGATTTTTCCATAACGTCAAGTGATGAAGGCGACCTGTTTCGAAATGAGGTGCGAAGTGGTGATCTGGTCGCCAGCTACGGAATGCCAAATGGCGAGTTATTTGAGGCGTTTCAATCCGATATGGAATCTTTACTGCGGAGGATGGGGGTTAACATTCATTTTTCGACCAAGGTCAATTTTTCATCAACCGGAATTACCTATGAAAGCGACGAAGTCGTTTATGATCCCCAAGGCAGTCCCGTCTATTTTTGTGCATCATTAGCGATCATATTGAAAGATGTTTTCCCTGAATCTTTTGCTGACTTGATCGACAACAAACGATGCCTTCACAATGTGATTATGTCGTCGAGCAGCGATCCAACACACGGGTATTCGGAAATTCTGGTTGCTAACGAACGATTTCCCTGGTTGAGCAGACTTAGTTTCCCGGATAGAGATTTGAATGGTGAACGGCTCATCCAATGTGAAATGTTGACCAAGTCAGATGTCGATGCTGCAGAACTAAAGGATGGACTGGCTGAATGTCTCAACGAAGTGCTGGGCTTATCGGGCGAGAGTTCAGTGCGGTATGTTGATTCCCGGTTGACCCGCCGGCTTTTCTATCCCGCTTCCGGTGTGCAGCCGCATGCCGTGGGATTATTGGAGAACTGGGTGACCACTAACTTGCCGAATTTTCACATGCGGAAGAGTTTTGCTCCCATAAATATGGCGAAAACATGGCTGTATGCTGAAGAGAACGCCTCCAGGATTGACTAACAAAAAAATGGCTAAACAGGACAATTTCTATCTAGAGACAGAATCTAACGCGTTTTTTGATCGTTGGTGGGAAGCTCAGAATCAGACGGCACCCGAGGGTCTTCGTGAAAAAAAGAAGGGCATTTTTGAAATGGTTTCCAAGCTTGGAGATGTGAATGAAAAAAGGGTATTGGAGATTGGCTGTTTCATTGGTGATCTACTTAATTATTTTAGACAAGAGCATCAATGCGAGGTTCATGGTGTGGAGTCATCCAGCAAGGCGTGTAATTTTGCAAAAACTCAGTTTGGGCTTGAGATTGAAAATGCCACTCTGGCTCAATCAACCTTGTTTAATCTGGACGATGCCACCAAAGACCGGTTTGATATCATTATCTGCGAAGATGTGCTGTCCTGGGTGAGCCGGGATCTTATCATCCCCTGTTTGGGAGTGATCGACTGGATGTTGAAGCCCGGCGGGCGACTGTTTATAAGGGATTTTTCCCCATCATTTGGCTTTGCTTACGAAAATCATCATTGTGCCGGACAGGAAATTTACAATTTTAAACAGCCAGGGGGGCACAGAAGTTTCTTCCTTCAGTCAGGCAAGTATCTAGAGGCCTTGTCATCCATTCGAACCGACTGCAAATTTCAAGGAATTGAAACATCCCGTCCCGATTCGATGACATGGGCTGATTCGGTACTCATTAAACTCGAAGGGAATTTGCATCCGGTGCTATCTCTCAACGAATGATAAGCGACTACAATAAAGAGAAAATTCCCAGTCTATAAGATTGGGAGTTGTTTTAGCAGTAATTGTATGGCGCAAAAAGATGTCTTTCTGGAATCTGAAGGTGATGCGTGGTTTGCGCGCAACAACATAGGAGATTCATTTTCGCCCGATACTGATTCTATACTTGGTGAACTTCTCGAACTTAGCAAAGTCGATAGTGAAACCAGTATACTGGAGATTGGTTGTGGAGGAGGTGAACGTCTTGTGGCTATTCACGAAAGGACAGGAAGTCTCGTGTCCGGGATCGATCCATCCGGTCAGGCTGTTGAGAAGGCGAAAGGAAACGGCGTTGACGCTCATCAGGGGACCGCAGAGTCTCTGCCGTTTGATGACTCAAGATTTGATATTGTGATCTTTGGGTTTTGTCTCTACCTGTGTGACCCCGAAGATTTGTTTCAGATTGCATCGGAAGCAAACCGGGTGTTGAAGAAGTCCGGTTGGTTACTTATTAAGGATTTTTACAATCCGTCTCCCCACAGGCGGGAATATCACCATAAGGAAGGGATACAATCCCATAAAATGGATTTCACTTCTCTTTTTACCTGGCACCCGTCCTTCACTTGCTTCTCCCATAAAGTGGAGCATCACAGTGTGACTGGGTATACCGATGATCCCGGAGAGTGGGTTGCGACGTCGGTTCTGCGAAAGAACCGACCTCTCTATGGATAGTCTCGTGCAGGGATGGATCAATTCGTATAGAATATGAAGACTGGCGAGAGTCGACTCATCGAAGTCTTGGTTGTCGGGTGTGGTCATATAGCGACCACATTTCATATTCCGGCTTGGACTCGATCACCGCATAGCAGAGTATCCGGGTGCGTGGATGTAAATCCGGAGTGCCTGAAAAATTGTCAAAAGGAAATTGACGGCCTTCTTGTGGGCAGTGATTTAGAAGCCGTCATCAAACAGGGCGAATTTGATGTGGTTCATGTTTGTTCCCCGAATACCTATCATTTCGAACATTCAAAAACAGCTCTGGAAAACGGGTGTCATGTGTTGGTTGAAAAGCCAATGTGCCTTAGTCAATGTGAAGTGGAAGAACTCGGGGAACTGGCCCTCAGATATGACCGCCGATTAATGTGTGGTCAGCATCAACGATTTCGACAATGTTCGATTCGCTGCAAACAATTGATCGATAGCGGAAAGATTGGAGTGCCCTTCAGAGTTGAGGCTGTTGCGAGAAATAGTAACGGCGTTCCAAAAAAAATATCTTTCCTGCGCAGAGATTTAGCGGGCGGAGGACCGGGTTGGGATTTAGGGTCTCACCTGCTGGACGCGAGTATGTGGTTTCTTGGTTGTTTTGATATTCAATCTTCTCATTCATACAGTTCAAGTCATTTGCTTGAGGAGGAGAAAAAGAAAACTCCGAATTTAAAACAGGCAGACATTGAAGATTTTTTGGCAGCACAATTGGTTTTGGAAAATGGTGCCTTTATTTCTTTGGAAACCTCTTATCTATGCAATTCGGGAAGTGACGAGTTTTATTGTGCGATACATGGTTCGGAAGGCACCTTGATTTGGCCTGACCTCAAAGTGGTCACCAATCTGGGTGGCGAAACAGAATCAATTGAAGTTGAAGATCACCCGTGGGCAAGCGACGGGCAAGTGACTGAGTTTTTGGATTGGATCGAGGGCCGGAGGGAGGATTCGCCGATTCCGCTTGATCAGACCACTAAGGTCGTCAAGGCATTGGAAAAGCTCTACGCATCCTGTGATTCATTGAAGAAATGAAAGTGAAAGAAGTGGAAATGGCGTTTCGCGGAGCCCGTGATTACCTTCATGGGACTGATTTATATGATGCGGTTGTTTCATCCAGTGACGATCCCTGCTCCGCGATGTCCGATTTCTATATCAATTTCCATTCAAAACTGGTGAAGCAACCGGATATTGTTTGGGATGTTCCAGCCGACAGGATGAAAGACTCTTCGTTTCGCGTTGAGTTTGGCTGTCAAATACAAGGTGCGGAACGAAAAGGGGCTATATTTGAAAGTGACAGGTCAATTTCGGATAGACGAGAGTGCAACGAGAAAAAGGTGGTCGAGAGTGCGCAAATTGATCTGGAGAATCGAACCGGTATTTTGGTGGTCCCGGCGGATGCCCGGCCGATCGAATCGGTTGTCTTTTTAAACAAGCATTTGAACAGTTTGGTGCTTCCCCATATCAAGGCACCGTGGCTGTTTACCAAAATCGAATTGTCACAAATGCTTCCTGAAAATACCATCAAAAACTTGGAGCTTAAGCTCTCTCAGGTATTGGGAGACAGGTTGGGCCGGTCGGAGATCATTGTTGACGGAGCTTCGGTTGGACATATTACTTTTCTGACGGCTTCATGAAATCCGGAGTCCGAATTAGTAGCATCGCGAGCTTTCTGCCCGAAAAACGACGGGTAACCGAACTGGAGGCTGTAAAATTCGAGTGCGAGCCGGGATTTCTTGAAAACAAGATTGGCACGACCAGTCTTTCGGTAAAAGACGACACTGAGGACACCTCAGATTTATGCGTGAAAGCCGCGGAGGCACTCGCATCGTCCGGGGAATATCTCAATGATGTGGGCGTGATTGTTGTCTGCACTCAGAGTCCGGACGGGCACGGTATTCCTCATACCTCAGCCATTGTGCATTCCAAGCTTGGGCTCAAGAAGAGTTGCGCCTGCTTTGATATTTCCCTGGGTTGTTCGGGCTACGTCTATGGGCTCTCGGTGGTTAGCTCTTTCATGGAAGCAAATTCTATCCGCCGGGGATTGTTCTTTACCTGCGATCCCTATTCCAAAATTATCGATCCTGAAGACAAAGCGACGGCTTTGTTATTTGGAGATGCTGCTACCGTTACCTTGCTGACAATGGAAGGGCCGGGGTATTCAATTGTGGAAAGCGTTTTTGCGACCAATGGAAGTGGCGGGAGTGCGATCAACAACCGGTCGGGTAAGTTGCAGATGGACGGTAGAGAAGTATTCAACTTTGCGCTGACTGCAGTGCCGACTCAGATCAACGAACTACTGGATAAGGCAAACGTCGGCATCGCCGATGTAGATTCGTTTGTTTTTCATCAGGGCAGCCGATTTATGGTTGAAAAGATTCGCCAGCGGATGCGGATAGATGATTCTAAAGCACCGGTTTTCCTTTCAGGATTTGGCAACACGGTTTCTTCCGCAGTTCCGATTACCCTTGAAAAGGTGCTTTCCGAATCGTCACCGAAAAGGATTGTTATATGTGGCTTTGGCGTGGGTCTATCGTATGCAAGTTCGATGTTGGAAAGAAGATAAAACATAAAGATGACAAATATCGAAACAACAGTGTTGGAGCTCATGGAGGGTGCTGTTTCCGGATTGAAGATCGATCCGGAAAAAGACAGAGATAAGACTTTTAAAGAAGTGGGGATTGATTCGCTCGACAAAATGATGATCCTACTTGCGATACAGGAGCATTGGGATTGCGAGTTTGCCCCGGAAGAGATAGATAAGTTGGATTCATTTGGCGAGTTGTGCACAATGGTGGAAGGATTGCCCGAGGGTAATGAGCCAAAGTCGTGAACTTTGGTGCCGTGAATGCCCGCTATGAATTTCATTTATTCGTCTGATGACGTCGAAATTGCTCTGAAGGAGTTGGGCCCGGGTAAAGGGGATTCAGTCTACGTCACTGGGAATTTTGGCGCACTTGGTATTCACGAGTCCCGGTCGAAAGAGGGATGTTTGAGTGGCATGTTGACTTCGTTGGTTAACACTGTCGCCGAAAGCGGGACGATCATCGTCCCTACCCATAGTTTTTCCCTTTGCAACTCAACTGAGGTCTTTGATTGTCTTTCAACTCCCAGCGAGAGAGGTCCCTTTACTGAGTACGTCAGGGGGCATGCCAGTTCAGTGCGGCAGTTTCATCCCTTCGCTTCGCTTTCTGCGTTTGGCAGTCGTGCTTTTCAAATTTGCAGTGATACAACCCGGCATGCGTACGGTCCTAATACACCTTTTGACCGGCTTCTGGATCTGGATGCCTGGGGCGTCAGTGTCGGAATGGAGGCACGGTTGACCTGTAGCATTGTCCACCATTTTGAACAATTGATGGCCGTGCCTTACCGCTACACCAAGGAATTTATTCATCCAGTGTGTAGAGACGGCGAAACCCGGGGTGAACCATTCTATTTGTTTGTGTGTTACCAGGGATGCGAAATAGCCCGGGACCGCAATCGCAAGTTATTTGAAGCTCTCGAAATGAGAGGCGGACTAAAATCAGTTTCACTCGGAGCCGGGGAGGTTCACGCTTACAGGCTTCGCGCTTTGTGGGATGTGGCGAAAGAGATGATGAGTAAAGATATTTACAACTGGTTGGAGTCGCCCCCGCAAACAAGGCCCTACCGGGATTGATCGCCCCCGGATTCTGTATAGTTAAACTTATAGATTTTTCGCAAATGCCAAAAACCACGCCTACTCCCCGGGAACTTCGGGACGCCTACGATAGGGGGGAGAATATTATACAGCTCCTCAACGGTGAGGTGGGAGATCCGCCCGGCGAGACCTCGATTGAACTTTCCTACGATCTTCAGTCGGGAGGTTATGTCGAGGCCTTTGATGCAAGAGCCGAGGTTCGCGATCGGAAAAAGGTTTTTATGGGTGCCGTTAAATCGATTATCGATGATCTCGGCGGGGTTGAAAGTGTGTTGGATGCCGGGGTTGGGGAGGGGACTACTTTGTGGAGTTTTCTATCTCAGTTCGAAAATCCTCCACCAATAATTCATGGCTCTGATTTGTGTTGGTCGCGTTTAGCTGTTTGCCGGGACTGGCTGGCGCGGCAAACTCCCCGTTTAAATGTGGATGTGGTCGCTGCGAGTTTGAGCGAAATGCCCTATCAGGACAACAGTTTTGATTTGGTGTACACCGTTCATTCGATTGAGCCAAACAGGGGTCGCGAGCAGGAAATTATTCATGAGTTATTTCGGGTTGCCGGTAAATACCTGGTTCTAATTGAGCC
>JARGOZ010000161.1:15196-17548 GCA_029213025.1 Verrucomicrobiales bacterium | reverse complement strand
ACCTGGCTGTTCTTCTTCTGGAAATCGGGTTTTGGCGGAGAATACACCGTCGCGCACATCATGCCGGTGGCGATTTGTTTTGTAGCCGGACTTGCCGCTATGATCGTAGTTTCTTTATTCACCGATAAACCTTCCGAGAAAACCATTCGTAAGTTTTTTCCTTAATCTTTATATCATTCATTTTTCAAGAACATGACATCTGACGAAGCAAAAGCCCAACTCGACGACCGGGTCCAGGAAATGATGAAGTGGCATTTCTCGGAAGAGACAGGTTGCCCTTTCTGGCTCGACTGGAAAAAAGAGGCAGGCTGGGATCCCCGCGAAGAAGTGAAGTCGATCGACGACATCGTAAAATTCGACCACTTCCAAGACGAATGGCTCCGCGAAGAAAAGAATGAACGCTTTGTGCCGAATGCCTATAAAGGTCGCCCTTTTAATGTTTTCGAAACCGGCGGAACCACCGGATGTCCGAAACAACGTGTCGGCTGGGATGATTACAAACACGATTACGAGCAATTTTCCGACCAGCTCTCCGATGAATATTTTCCGAAGGGTGGCAACTGGATCATGGTCGGCCCTACCGGTCCACGCCGTCTTCGCCTTGCGGTAGAACATCTCGCCAATCACCGGGGTGGAAGTTGCTATCATGTGGATTTGGACCCCCGCTGGGTAAAGCGTCTCATCGGCCGGAAAGAACTCGATCAGGTGGAGCGCTACCAGGCCCACGTCATGGAACAGGCAGTCAACATCATCAAAGCCCGTGACATTTCCTGCATCTTCACAACTCCGAAACTACTGGCCTCGATTGGAGAGAGAATTTCCATCGCCGGCAACGGAATCAAAGGTTGCTTCTGCGGGGGCACATCGATGACACCGGAATACGTTCGGTTTCTTCAGGAGGAAGTTCTCGAAAACGAAGCTCTTTTTGTTCCTACTTACGGGAATACCTTGATGGGTCTCGCCGTGAGCATTCCCGAAGAACTTCAGGAGAACAACTACAGCGTCACCTACTGGGCTCCGCAACCGAGAGCCGTCCTGCGTATCGTGGATGCGGATGACACCAGGAAAACCATGGATTACGGGGAGTACGGGAGGGTTGAATTGACCACTCTGACGCGCGAATTTTTCATGCCCCGTTTCCTTGAGCGCGACGAAGCAATTCGCCGTAAGCCCCACGCAAAATATCCGTGGGATGGAGTCGGTGATGTACGCCCATTCGGAGCTTTGACCAGCAAAGTGATCGAAGGTGTTTACTAATCGACGGCACGATATTGTGGCATAAATTGTCGTATGAGTGCTTTGGAACAGTGGGAACTCATTTCAGAGTCTGATTATCTGGAATGGGAAAACATATCCTTTGAATAACAGACCATGAAAACACCTCACATCCCAATTCTCCGCCAGGGACGTCCCTACAAGTCACTTGATTCTCAAACGATTGAGAGACTGGGAACCGATGAGCCTGCTGTGGAAATCAGTTTCGCCTGCGCGGACATGATCAAGCACGACATGCTCAAGATGGACAAAGCCCGTGCGAAACTGAGGGCGATGAAATCTTCCGAGCTGATCGAGATCACCAAACGAGCCGGGGAAATCTTTTTGAATGACGATCTGCCTGTCGGAATCGACGGTGACCCGCAATCGCCTGAAGATTACGTCATGGCTCTGGCTGGAACGAGCGGTCTTCCCCACTCACTGATCCGGATGAATATGCAACGCCTCGGCGGGATTTTCGGGGATATTGAAACCATTTTCCGGGGCCTAACCCGGGGACTGGATATCGACGTCCTCGACAAAGGCTACGGCGAACAGGGAGGAGCGCCGGTCAGCTTTTCTCCTACAACAACCGAGTTGGCGGTGATCCTGCCAAGTAACTCTCCCGCGGTGAACGCGCTGTGGATTCCCTCCATAGCGATGAAGATTCCGGTGCTCCTGAAACCGGGTCGCGAAGAGCCATGGACGCCATGGAGAATCATTTTGGCCTTTATCAAAGCCGGTTGTCCCGAGGAGGCCTTTTCCCTCTATCCAACGCAGCATGACGGCTCCGGAGCGATCATCCGGCGGGCAGGGCGCTGTATGCTTTTTGGCGATGATTCGACGGTGAAACAATACGAACACGATCCCCGGATAGAAGTCCACGGAACCGGATATTCCAAGCTGGTGATCGGCGAGGATGAAATTGAAAACTGGGAAAAGTACATCGATACGATCGTTGAATCAGTTTCCGCTAACTCCGGACGGAGCTGTATTTGCACCTCGACGATTGTGGTTCCCAAATACGGCGACGAGATCGCCGAAGCGGTGGCGAAGCGGCTTGCCGACATCAAGCCATTGGCTCAGGATGATCCCGAA
>JARGOZ010000161.1:0-15186 GCA_029213025.1 Verrucomicrobiales bacterium | reverse complement strand
GCTTTCCGGTTTTGCCAACCCGAAATTTGCCGAATGGATCAACGAAGCAGTGGAAACCGGCCTCGAATCAAAAGGAGCAACAGACGTAACGGCGAAATTCCGCGAAGGGGACAGGTTCCAGGTTCGCGACGGCATGAATTATTTGCAGCCCACTATTGTGCGGGTGGATTCCTTTGATGAAGACCTAGCCATCAGAGAATTTCTGTTTCCATTCGCCTCTGTCGTGGAATGTCCTCAAGCTGAAGTACTTGATAAAATTGGCCCTTCTCTGGTGGTGACAGCGATCACGCGTGACCTGGAGTGGATCAACGAATTGTTCGATTGCCCCACCATTGACCGACTCAACATCGGCAACGTTCCGACCAACCGGATCAAATGGGATCAGCCCCACGAAGGCAACCTTTTTGAATTTCTGTATACACGCCGTTCATTCCAGATTGCAGAGATTGCGTGACCGCGTAATCTCACCGTCATGTCCGACGTCTCCTCCATTAGCATCAATTCACTCTGCGAAGGATTTGATGTCATTGATTCCGTAAAGCACTTCGAGAACGTGCCGAACCGGGAGGTCGTATTTGGCTGCGGCAAACTCAACGAACTCGGGAGTAGATGCCGTGAACTGGGCGGGCGAAACATCCTCGTGGTCACAGACCCGGGTATTCTAAAAACGGGTCACCCGCTCCGGGCGGCCGATTCGATTCTCGGCGCGGACTGCAATCCTTTCATCTTTGATGATGTCCATGAGAATCCCACGACGGACGATGTTGACCGGTGTGTAGCCTTTGCGAAAAAATACAAAATCAATTTGATCGTAGGTCTCGGTGGCGGCTCCAGTATGGACACCGCCAAGGGATGTAATTTCATCCTCACCAACGGCGGTAGAATGAAAGACTACTGGGGCGTGAATAAAGCTACCGAACCGATGCTTCCATTTATTGCCATCCCAACTACATCCGGAACTGGAAGCGAGTGTCAAAGCTTTGCTCTCATCGCTGACGTAGAGACGCACGCAAAAATGGCCTGCGGTGACAAAAAGGCGGCTGCCGCCGTCGCAATTCTCGATCCGGAACTGACCACTACCCAGCCCCTCGCCGTAACCAGTCATACCGGCATCGATGCGATTGCTCATGCACTGGAAACTGCCGTTTGTAATAAGAAAACCGATATTTCATCCGCCTATTCCTCAGCAGCCTGGAACTTGTTACATGCCGGTTTTGAGAAAGTCTTACATTCTCCGGACGACATCATTTCCAGAGCCCAGATGCAATTGGGGGCTGCATTTGCCGGTGCAGCGATTGAAAATTCCATGCTGGGTATCGCCCACTCCTGCGCCAATCCACTTACCGCACACTACGGAATTGTCCATGGTCAGGCGGTAGGCGTCATGCTTCCCCACGTCATTGCATTCAATTCCCGGGACCCGCAATCCGCAGAGGTTTATCGTCAACTCCACCCTGAACTGGCCCATCGGGTCACCAGCCTTCTCCAGGCAGGCGGAATGAAAAATCGTTTATCCGATTTACCTTTTGACAGGGAAATGCTCCCGCAACTCGCCGAAGAGGCCGCCGCGCAGTGGACGGCTCAATTTAACCCGCTGCCGGTAACCGCTGATGACCTTGAAGCGGTCTACCGAAACGCGATGTAAGTTTCCTCATGCCTTTGGTTTCCATCTACACTTCGAATCCAGTTTCCAATCCATCGGAAATCCTCACCGATGTAACCAAACTGGTCGCCGCAGAACTGGGTAAACCGGAATCGATCACGATGGCGAAGTTGGAACTGCAATCGCATCTTGCTTTCGGCGGTTCCACATCGGAACCCGCTGCCCTGTTCGAAATCGAGGGAATTGAATTGTCCGACGAAACAGCCTTACCACTGACAGAAAAGCTGTGCCGGTTCGCAGAGGACAAACTGGCAACTCCCCGAAATCGTGTATTTGTGAAACTGGCGAGTATTCCCCGTGGTATGTGGGGAGGTAACGGGAAAGTTTACTAAGCCGTGGGCACAAACCACTGGTAGATCATAAAGTACACAATTACCCCGGTAACGGAGACGAACATCCACATGGGAAAAGTAATCCGTGCCATCTTTTTGTGCTTTTCAAAGTTCCCTCTTATAGCAGCCAATACGGTTATGATAATGAGAGGGACATTCACTATCGCCAGGAGAACGTGGGGCAGCAGAATACAGAAGTAGACAATTCGCGCGACGGGATATTCTTTTGGAAATGTAGTGTGGCCCGAATTATAGTGATAGTACACATAACACGCCAGAAACACACTGGAGCAAATCAGGGCACAAATCATCGAGCGTTTGTGAGCTTCTTTTTTTCCTTTTTTGATAAAGCAGAAACCGACAAGAAGGAAAATCGCACTTAATGCATTCAATGACGCATTTAACGGCGGGAAAATAGAGGTTTCCGTTAAGGTTGATTCAATCATTTCTCCACTTCAGGTTGAGTTACGGGAAAACGAATTTCCGGGTAGTCCGCCAGTTTTTTTTCCGGATTAAGGATCATATCAAGATCCCGCTTCAACAGTTTTACAGCCGTCTCGCCGCCTTCGACATCCATCACCCCGTAATACCCGCGGATATTGGCTTCCCCGTCGACAATTACCAGCCGTTGATCGTGAGCCCACTGTCCTTGTGTTGCGATTGCGAGTGGATCGGTATTTTCCTCCGTCGCATAGAATTTAAAATGTCTAAGCATATAGTTTTTGATCTTTTCCGCGTCTCCGGTAAGAAACCACCAGTTGGGAGCATCCACGCCTTTATCCTTAACCCAGGCGTCCATCTTTTCCGGGGTATCTCCATTTGGATTTACACTGATCGATACGAGATGAAACTTTGGATTATTCCGGTACTTGTCATGCAGCTCTTTCATCACGGAAGCCATACCCAGACATCCGCCGGGACAATCTGTGTATTGGTAGCCGGCCACATAAATCTTGCCTTTCAATTCACTCAGTGAAACTTCCCTGCCATCCCGGTTAACGGCTTTCAGATCATCCTCCAGGCGGCCAATTTTCCCGGGACGCCAGTTCTTGCGATTTTCCCGGTGGTTTTCCAGGTAGGCACGCGTGATAAAAAACGATCCGCCGAGAATAATTGCGCACAACCCGGCAATCGTTCCATACCATGCCACGAGATTTAACTCACGTGGTTCCCTTGAAATATCATTACTATCCTGTTCAGATTCCATTTTTTGTGATCCAGCCGAAATATCCAAAAATCATTACGAGCGGAAGATACATAAGAGTGAAGAAAAACAACTTCCTCGCATCGCTTCTTTGAGACGATTTCAAAAAAACAAAGGAGAGATAGCACATATATCCACCGAGACCGATAAAAACCAGGGCGGCCCACCAATTGAGAACCGAAGCTACGCCGCCGAAAATTCCCACACCCGCCAGGCAGACAGAAAACAGAAGCGCCAGCCGCGCCGTCTTTTGCCCCATTTCATCATGGTTCGACCACATAACGAAGCCGCCCTTGATATACTCCTCGCGGTACATCCAGTTAATCGCCGCAAAATGCGGAAGCTGCCAAAAGAATAAAAGGGCAAAAAGAAACATCGCCCCCGTTCCGGCCAAATCACCTCCCCCGGCTGCCCACCCGATCAGAGGCGGAAGAGCTCCTGCCACCGCTCCGACGATCGTGTTGAACGACGATTTTCTCTTCAGTGGTGTATAAATAAACAAATAGACAAACAAAGTGGACGCCGCAAATGCACCTGCTGCGAAATTTGTCATCATAGAGAGATGAACGACCCCAAAGGCGCTCAATAAGAAACCAATGACAAACGCACCACCGCGGGGAATTCGATTCGCCGGAAGTGGTCGTTCCGCCGTTCGGCTCATCCGGGCGTCAGCGTCGACTTCCATGATCTGATTAAACACCGCTGCCCCCAGCGCTGCGAGGAGGGTTCCGAAAGTGGTGTGAATCAAACCACCGAAAGAAAAAGTGCCGTTGACCTTCGTAGCAACGAGATACCCGAATACCCCCGTGATCACCACCAGAACGCTGAGCCGTGCCTTGGTGAGACTGACGAGATCTTCCCAAACTCCCCGAATTGAGATTCCTGTACTGGATGGTGCCTCCATTTTTCGCGAAACTACGCCTCTTCCCCCCCGGATGCCAGCAAATCCCGCCGCCCTTTTAGCGCCGGGCTCAATCTCAGGAACAAGCTGAAAATCAGCGTCACCATCAGCGCCGCAGCCCCTACATGTAAAACCTGGACGACCGGGAAAACAGCTACGTGACCGAGAATAATCCCCATCACCATCATAGCCAGCACGAGCGCAAGCATCGCTTTGACGCGCCAGTCAGAAATTTTCTGTTTCCGCGCGATTACAAACGCAACAATGGAGGCGATCACGATCAGCCAGGAAAAACTGCGGTGCACCAGATAGATTGGAGTTTTTCCGATCTCCGCGATCCATCCGGCACGATCCTCTCCTATGTGGGATTTTGCCAGCTCATCGGTCATCTCCCGAACCTGCGCCCCCATAATCCCTTCCGTGACAACGAGCCCAAAAAGAATCAGGACAGTCCATACCAGTCCGCGCGTCGCATTGATTTCAACCGGTCGGGACCGTGCGATCCAAATTCCGTAGACCAAAAGCACAATTAACAGCATCGCCAAAGCGAGATGCGTAGTGATAATCCCCGGTTTCAGACCCGAGTACACGATTTCCCGCCCCATCCAGGCGTTAATAAGGATAATCAGCAGACTCACCACTGCGACGATCCGAAACTTGCCACGATCTCGAACGGAAGGCATGACCAAAGCGAAAACCACCGACGCGAGGGAGAATAAGCCGATGGGCAAACTGACGAGGCGGTTGATAAATTCTGTCCAGGTGTGAACCGGATTAAAACTCGCCAAAATCGTTTCCGGGGTCACTTCATTTGGATCGCGCCCGAGACGCTCCGCCTTTTTTCGGAATTTCTCGAAATCGATTTTTTCCACGTCAATTTGATCCGCTTTCCAGGGCGGGATCAGACAGCCCCAACAGGTTGGCCAGTCCGGACATCCGAGACCAGCGCCCGATGCCCTGACGATCGCGCCAACGAACACGAGAATCAGCAAAAATGCGAGAACCCCGGTAAGCATGCGGCGATACCAATCGAGAGCTGAAGCAGGTCGTTTCATGATGCGAAAGGCATAGCCCGGAACACAGAGAAGTAAAATTCATTACGCTGAAACAACCTTTTTAGCCGCCAATTTTTATTTTCCGAAACCTGTAACCATTCTCAAGGGACCGGTAAGAACCCGGTGAACGATCCCTTGCCAACGAGGCGTCGAATCTATTACCAGGAAAAATACAGCCATGAAAAAAATTATACTCACAACAGTCTTGGGAATTGCCGCCCTGAACAGCACAGATCTTTTTGCCGGTGGATGCGGCAGCTCTTACACGGTCCCACACTATCCGGTGCGCAGCTCAGGTTGCAGCCAGTTCATCTCGACTCCTTACAATCACTGCCCCGAACGCATTATCGTTCAGCATCGCCCGGTTTATGCACCGCCCTGCCAGCAAACCGTGCACCACCAACCAACCTATTACCAACCTCAGGTGATTCAGAGACAGCAGGTTGTGCATCAGCAGCAGACTATTCAATACCAACAACAGCACGTTGTTCAAGCCGCTCCCCGGGTTGTCACCCGCCAGGCTCCGGTGCAATATCGAACCATTCAACCGCAAACGCAGGTTTTGCAGCAGCAGGTTGTCTCTCAACCCCAGGCTGCCCCACAAGGCCAAATCATTCAGCAGTCACCGCAAATTTCGATTCAACCAAATGGAAATCCAGCTCAGTTTCAGCAGCAACGTCAACAGCCTGTCCAGCAGATAGTAAATCCGGCGCAAAATCAGATTCCGGTTCAGGCAGTTCCGCAAAATCCGCAAGGTCTCAGCCAGCAGCCTCAATTTCAGACGGTTCCGCAAGGTCAGCAGTTCGTGGCACCGCAAAATACAGCTCCGGCTCAGATCCAGGGACAGCCGTTCCAACAAACAGCTCCTACTCAGACCTTCTCTCCACAGGCGCCTCAGCAGCAGTTCGCCAGTCCGCCTCTCGCTCAGGCTCCTCAGAATTTCAATCCGGGATTGATGCAGCCCACCCGTATTCTAAACAGATAAAAGCCTGAAAATATCCCGTTGAAAGACCGGAGTCTCCCAATGCGGGGGACTCCGGTTTTCCGCTTTACAGGGATTTTCGATCCGTCCAACCCGTATGGAAACAATCACTGAACTCTTTGGTTGGAGCACTTTGCTAAACGCGGGATTATTGGTCTCCTCAACAATAGCGATCATCGCGATGCGCGAGTGTATCACCGGTTTTCACAGTAAACTTTTCGGAATGCAAAAAACCGACGTTCTGAACGAGTATTTCCGATTTCTCGCAAACTACAAAATTCTCATCCTGATTTTCAACCTCGTGCCCTACATCGCGTTGAAAATCATTGAGACATAAAAAATGCCGGACCCGCGTCTGCAGACCCGGCATCAGAAATTAAGACAAAATATTACGCCTTTGTATTTGTCACTCCGGGAATACTCATCGGACGGACGTCGAGCGGTGCATCGATTTGAATGTTATCGGGAACAAGATCTTCGTCGCTGGCAATGATCTGGTCCCAGGTGATTTTGTCGCCACTGTAGCAGGCGTTACGGCCCTGAATTGCCATGGTGGTTGAGTGGGCAATCCACGCGGCGTCATCTTTGCGTTGCCCGCTTCGAATGGCCGCAAAAAATTCCTCATGCTCAACATCGTACATGTTTTTGATACCGGCTCTCGGCTTGCGCCACTTCCAGGCATTTTCCCCGGTGATTTCGGCGGAACTCGGTCCGAATTTGGCCATCCCTTTGGTTCCAACAATCGTGTCTCCGGTAAAATTGTAAGAATCGAGGAACTGACGCCATTCGACGTGAGCCATCACATTGTTGGGATATTCGTAGGTGATGCTGAAGTGATCGTAGATATTGCCTGCTTCGTTGGGGCGCTGACGACCACCACTGCCGAATGCGGCAATCGGATCGACATCATTCATTGCCCAGGCAATCCGGTCAACGTTGTGGCAGCCCTGCTCCACAATACCGTCCCCGGCCAACCAGGTGAAATTGTACCAGTTTTTGATCTGCCATTCGGTATCGCTCATGCCGGCAGGACGCTGACTTTCCGGTGGCATAGCTTTTACCGGAGTTGCGTAGTACTGTGAGTGGATACTCAAAACATCCCCAATCTGGCCATCGTGAATTCTTTCGAAAAGAGCCCTTCCCTGCACACTGTACCGGTAGCAAAAGCCACAAAGAACAGACAGATCTTTTTCCTCAGCCATCTTTGCTGTTTCGGTGAAATGATTCACGCCCGTCACATCGGTGGCACAGGGCTTTTCGACAAAAGCGTGCAGCCCGCGATCAATGGCGGCTCTGAAATGCTGAGGGCGGAACCCCGGAGGAGTCGTTAAAAGGACCACATCGATTCCGGAATCCATGACCTTTTCATAGGCATCCAATCCTTCAAAGATTCTGGTATCGAGCCCTTCAGCCAGTTTCTGATTGGTTGAACCGTACTTTTGCAGCATCGCCAGCTTCTTTTCCGCTTCGGTGCGATAGAGATCACCCATGGCGTGGAGTTCAACATTGTCGTCCGCTTTGAGAGCGTTAATCATCGCACCACCGCCACGGCCCCCACATCCGACGACGCCGATTTTCAACTTTTTGTCATTTTTCGCTCCAAATGTAACGGAAGGAAAGCCGGCTGCTACTCCCGTGGCTGCCGCTACAGCGCCACCGGTTTTCACGAATGACCTCCTTGTTGAATTTGAATTGTTCGAATTATTGTTCGTCTCGCTCATTGTATTGCTGGTAAAAAATATTATCGGCAGTTTATTTCAAAAATATAACAGGTGATTTGACCCTTCCCTACGTTAAAGATTGTGTCAAAATGGTATCGACACGTGATATCGTTCTATGACGCCACCACTCCAACAATGCCTCTGACATGGACTTTTGGTTCGTATTCAAGAAAATCACGGCGATCGGGTTGACACCAATCTCCATCACCCTCGAGTTGGTGATTATCGGCCTCCTCCTGGTCGGATTCTCCCGGGGTACCACCCGCAAAAAACCTCATCCTCGCTGGCTCTGGTTTAAAGGTATCAGTGGTGATCTCGGCGGCATTATGATCTGGACTGCGGCTGCATTTCTCTACTTTTGTTCGATTGAAGCAGTCGCCTACGGACTCAACGGACTCCTCGAAAAAAAATACCCGGTTCTCGAAACAGTTACATCCGAACCGGAATATATCGTCGTCTTGCCAGGAGGGCATCGTTACTCCAATGAGCATGCCGACCGGAATTCGAAAATTCAGAGAAAAACCTTCGTTCGCCTGATGAAAGGCATTGAATACTGGCGCCAACATCCCGACTCCACTCTCGTGTTTTCCGGACTCCCCTCTGAAGTCCGGCCGATGCGCGACATTTCGAAGGAAATGGGAGTTCCCACCGAAAAGATTTTTACCGAAACCGAAGCAAGAGACACGAAAGATCATCCCCGCTATTTGAAGGGCCTGTTGGCGGGAAAGAGCTTTCTCCTTGTTACTTCAGGAAACCATATGCCACGCGCAGTGGGCCTTTTCAAAGGTCAGGGTCTCGCCCCCACTCCCGCGCCCACTGATCTTCACTACTCGACCAATTCCACCGTGACACTCCGCCAGCTCATTCCGCAGGGCAGGTATTTGCTGATTACCGACGAAGCCTTTCACGAACATCTGGGAATTGGCTGGGCGGCCCTGCGGCAGCAGATTCAGGAACGAAACGAAGCGAGAGTTGCTTTCCGAAAAACTGAAGCGGAAATCAAACAGCCGGTTACTTCGAACAGTTCGATTCTCGATCTTTAAATCCTCGGAGTCTCGCGGTGATTCCGTACACCCCACTCCGACGGCTCCTGCCTGGTGATTCGTCCCTGCCGGTAAATGTTTACTAAAATCCCGACAGCTGCGAAGGAGATCACTAACGAGGAACCTCCGTAGCTGACGAAAGGAAGAGGCAATCCTGTATTGGGCAACATCGAGGTCGTAACCCCAATATTGAAAAACGCCTGCACCGCAAGAAGCGAACAGATCCCTGTAGCCATGAGCAGCCCGAGGCGATCCGGAGCGTGAAAGGCGATAAACATTCCGGAACAGACTACACACATAAAGGCGAACACTATAATCAGGGTTCCGATCAGCCCCAGTTCCTCCCCGATCATGGGAAATATAAAATCGGTATGGGCAAACGGCATGTATAGCATTTTCAGTCTCCCCTCTCCCAGTCCTCTACCGGTAAGCCCACCGGAACCCAGTGCCATTAAAGAAATCCACTGCTGAAAGCCCGCACCGAGTCGATATTTTCCGGATCCAAAAAGGCGGCAAGACGGATGATTCGATCAGGCGAATACAACATCATGCCGGCGAATCCCAACATACCTGTAACCAAAAGCGTTCCTATATATTTCCAGTCTACACCAGCTACAAACAGACTGAGTAATACGGTGATACCCAGAACAGCGGTAGACCCAATATCCACTTCAAACAAAATCAATGCGATAACCATGCCGGAAAGAAGTAGTGGAGCCGCAAAGCCTTTAAAAAACTGTTTACCACAATCCGGATATAGAGAATACCAGGAGGAAAGAAAAAATACCACCGACAGTTTGGCGAATTCCGATGGCTGGATTTGCAAGGGGCCCAAATCAATCCAACGCCGTTCCCCGTTAATCATTTGGCCGATTCCCGGAACAAAACAGAGTACCAGCAATCCGCCCGTGCCTACGAGAATCAACCAGACCTGCTTTTTCCAGAATCGATAATCGATCAGGGCCGTAATTCCGCACGCCATCACACCGATGCCCAGCCAAAAGGCCTGCCGCTTCGCTTCGCGATATACATTCGACTCGTCCGCGTGTGCGCTAAACACACAAGTGCTCATTAACATCACCACCCCCAGGACGGCCAGAAAAAACACCCCGGCTAAGAGGATGAAAACACTTCGTCTTCTCATCGTTATTCAACAGGGTACAGTCCGGGACTTAACAGGGTACAGTTTCTACTTTTCAGGTATCAGAATCACCTGCCCGGCCTGCAGCAATTCGGGACGCGCTATACCGTTGTGTTTGAGCAAGACACTGTGATGAACACCAAACTTCTGTGAAATCCCCCATGCCGTATCGCCTTTTTGCACTTCGTAAGAGCGACCCTTCGAGTTGGCCGGCTTCTTTGCCGTATTTACTACTTCTACAGGATCGGACGGCAGAGTTTCGTAGGACACATTTTTTGTCGGATCCAGAACTACAGGAACCGGCTTTTTCAGCCACATGCCCGGTATAATTTCATCCGGAGACTGAATGTGATTGGTCATTTTCAACTGCTGAGTGGAGACTCCCAGTTTCGCGGCGATTCCCGACAGAGTATCGCCCGGAATCACACAATATCTGTCCTGCCGGTTGCCGCCTTTGGCGACAGAAGGAATTGTTACAGCCGGCGGCGGTGAGGAGGAAACTTTGCCGGCAAACTCTTTTTGAGCCGGGGGCTCTTCCCTTAGCACCACAGAGGTTTTCGCCAGAGTTGACGATCCCGGCCGGGCCGCCTTATTTATCATTTTGAAAGCGAGTATCCCGCCTACTGCAACAATGTGCAGGCACAGCACGACTGAAAAGATTCGGGTGAGACGGACGTCGGGTGAATCGAGATACCAGTCCTGGTCTTCAATTTCTTCGGGATTTCCTCCAGTATCCGCGAAAATTTTGGAGAATATACCTTCCTTCTTTGCACAGTTATCCTTTCGATTGCGTCTTTTGTTTTCCATTCCGAACGGGGTGAGTTGCCTCGTAAAAGAGTAAATTATTACACTAATATATAATATTAATATAAATTAGCTACCTCTTTACGAAAACAGTCCCCTCTTTCTTCAAAGCCGCTGAACATGTCGAAACTGGAAGTCCCCGGAGAAAAAAGAATCACGTTTGTCGGACCTCTTTCCCGATAAGCGGTTTCGACAGCTTCTTTGAGAGAGCCAACAACATGACAGGGTATGAGTCCCCCCCAACATTCGGCGATCTCATCGGCAATCTCACCCATGCAAACGGCGCCAGCCACCGTTTTAGGAATAATTTGATTCAACTCGGAAAAATCGAGACCTTTGTTCTTTCCACCAACGATCAAGGTCACCGCCGAGTCCTGCCCTAACAGGGCACTTTCCAAAGAATGCAGGTTGGTCGATTTCGAATCGTTCACGAAAATAACGCCATCTTTTTCTGCGACCACTTCGCAACGGTGTGGCGGGGGTACAAAACTGAAAACCGCATCGCTCAGTGCGGGGCCCGCTTCCACTCCTGCTTCTCTGACTGCTGCGACCGCAACCATGACATTCTCTGCATTGTGTTTGCCGTTGAGGCGGGTGGCGGAGAAATCCAAAACGTCTTTGCCGGCCGGATCGGTAATGTGTCCGTTCCGATACTGGTAACCGGATTGATCGGAAAAAGCGCTGAACGAAATTTGCCGCGACGATAGATCCATGTCTTCCTCCGCCTTTATGATCGCCAGATCATCAGCGGTCATGTTCTCGAAAATCCGCATCTTCGCGGTTCGATAATCTTCGACCGAAGTATACCGGTCCATATGATCCGGAGCGAAATTCATCCAAACGGCAATTTGAGGCCGGAAGTCTTTGATCGTCTCCATTTGGAAAGAACTCACTTCGAGAACCACCCAGTCAAAGTCTTCACCGAAGTACACCACATCTGAATAGGCATATCCGCAATTCCCCGCTGCAATTGCTTTTTTTCCGCATTGATTCAGCAGGTGGGCGGTCAACATCGTAGTCGTCGTTTTTCCGTTGGTCCCGGTTATCGCGATCACTGGAATACGGCTGAGACGCCAGGCAAATTCGATTTCGCCTATTAGCTCATCACTGACGTCGTCGAATGCTTTCGCAAGAGGCCAGGATGCGTCGATCCCGGGGCTGATCACGGTAATGTCAAAGTGATCCTCCGGTGCGAGCGCTGCCTCACCCGTAACCAGTTGAAACCCCGCTGATTTGAATCTGTCGACAGCTTTAGCAAGTTTTTCGGTCGCACCACTGTCGTAAGTAGTCACCACTGCCCCTTTTTTCTGCGCCAGACGGGCCGCACAAAACCCGCTGGTTCCGCACCCGAGAACGGCGACTTTTTTTCCATTCAGCTCCATTTTCACCAAACCGGTTTAGCGGATCTTCAGTGTGGCAATACCAACCAGCGCAAAGATAATCGACAGGACCCAGAAACGGTTAATGACTTTGCTCTCCGCCCAGCCTTTCAACTCAAAATGATGGTGAATCGGTGACATCCGGAAAATTCGTTTCCCTGTCGTCTTAAAGCTGATGACCTGGAGAATGACCGAACCAGCCTCCATAACAAATACACCACCGACAATCACCAGCAACATCTCCTGCTTGGTGCAAATCGCAATCATTCCCAGCATTCCACCTATAGCCAGTGAACCGGTATCGCCCATAAACACCTTGGCGGGATGACAGTTGAACCACAAAAAGCCAAGGCACGCCCCGAACAGAGCCGTACAAAAAATCGTTACTTCGCCGACAAAGGGATGAAATGGAACGTAGAGATACGAAGAAGCCAAAGCGTGTCCCGAAGCATAGGAAAAAATCGCATAGGCAGCTGATGTGGTCAGGGTACAACCTGTAGCAAGCCCGTCGAGCCCGTCGGTCAAATTTACCGCATTGGAACACGCCACAATAACAACAGGTAGAACCAAAACGGCAAATATACCCATATCCGATATGACCGGCTCTTTGATAAACGGAACCCACAATTCCCTGATATGCTGGGAGACACGGAAAATTTCACCTGCTTCGGTCGTGTAAGGTTTGAACAGGCCGTAGTCTTCGTGATCGTAGAAGAACAGAAATAGAATGGCGAGCAAAGCGATACCAACCTGGACTACCAGCTTGAGCTTACCGCTGACACCCGCAGAATTTTTCTTTGCAACTTTTTGATAGTCATCAACAAATCCGAGCAGGCAGGTAACCAGAGTTACAGCAAGCAGAGCCCAGATGAATGGATTGTCGGGCCGGGCCCACAAAACCACCCCTAACACAACTCCACCGACGATTAAAATTCCCCCCATGGTTGGAGTGCCCACTTTACCGCCATGCAATTCGGCAAGCTTGTGAACTTCGTCCGCTGTCCTGATTGGCTGACCGGCTTTCAACGAAATCAATTTCAGAATGACTTTTTCCCCCAGCAGAACCACCACGAGAAACGCAGTGAGACATGCCGCTGCAGCGCGAAAGGTCTGGTATTGGAAAACGTTGAGGAAGCTCAGCCAATCGCTGGAATTGGCGTACTCGTGAAGTTGATACAACATGCTTTAGTTTCAGTTTGTCTTTAAAAGTTCGATGACGGTTTCCATCCTCGCCGCGCGACTTCCTTTGACCAGCAAAGTATCACCCGGAGCCAATTCCCCTTTCAGGTACGATGCAGCGGCTTCATGACTTTCAAAATTTTCACTCGAAATTTTACCGGCCGCACCTGTGGCAATCAGCGCCGCTTTTTCCGATACAGTCACCAACAAATCAACACCGTTTTCCGCAGCAAAAACCCCGACATCATTGTGACCGGATTCTTCATGATCTCCCAACTCTCCCATAAAACCCAGAGCGACAATTTTCCTTCCCTGGCCTGGCGATTCCATCAGACTGCTGATGGCAGCCTTCATGGAATCGGGGTTGGCATTGTAGCTGTCATTTAATATCGAAATCCCATTCCATTCGAGTTGTTCGAGGCGACCGCCTGTCAATTCCGTCGCCGACAGTCCCGCTGCGATTTCCTCAATCGAAATTCCCCGGCGAAAACCAACTGCAGCAGCAAGAAGACTGTTCATAACCATGTGCCGCCCCGGCACGGGAAGTGAGACGGACGCGGATTGATCATGAATCAACAAACGGTAGGAAACTCCCTTTGCACCCATCGTAATCTCCTCCGCCCGGATTGCACTGGAAGGACCGCCCACCCCAATCATCTCACAGTGGAGTTGCGATTTTACATGCTCATAAAAATCATCCTGTTCCGGCATCACACAAAATCCGCCTGCTGGAACTGCACGGGGCAGAGCAGCTTTTTCATCCGCTATCGCTTCACGGGTTTTCATGTGTTCAATATGAGCCGTCCCCACATTGGTAACCACCGCAGCGTCAGGTGCCGCTATCTCGGCGAGGGGTCCGATTTCTCCCGGATGATTCATTCCCATTTCCCAAATCCCGAACTGATGTTGGGCTTCGGTTTCGAGAACAGTCATAGGCAGGCCGATGTGGTTATTCAAATTCCCTTTCGTCGCATTTACTTTCCCTGTCCGCGAGAGCACAGCATTGAGGAAATCTTTTGTCGAGGTTTTGCCGTTACTGCCGGTCACGCCAACAGCAAACACATCAGAGATCACTCTTCGCCGATAGTTGAGAGCAATGCTCTGAAAAGCCTTCAGCGTGTTGCGCACATGAATAATGTTTCCGGGAAAGGATTCCGTTTCGCCGGGAAGCTCACTGAGAATTACAGTCTCCGCACCGGCTTCGACCGCTTTGCCCACAAAGTCATGACCATTGAAATTGTCCCCTCGCAGAGCCAGGAAGGCATCCCCTTTTTGCACCGATCTGGTGTCTGTCGAAATCCGGGACACTTCCACGGACGGCACACCGGAGATTAAAGCCCCCTCTGCCCATCTGGCCATTTCAGAAAGTTGCGTAGCGATCATGACTCAAAAACGTCCTTCTTCGTCTTCCAGTTCAACCGGTTTTTCCGCCTTCGCGGCTATGGCATTACGGGCTTCGAGACGATCATCAAAATCATGTCGAACGCCGTCAATTTCCTGGTAGGTTTCGTGCCCTTTTCCGGCAATTAAGACAATGTCTCTCGCCCCGGCCGTGTCGATAGCGAATCGAATTGCCTCCCGGCGGTCGAGAATTTTCTCATAGGCTTTTCCTTTGAAACCCGTTTCGGCGTCATTGAGAATTTGTTCCGGATCTTCAGTCCGCGGATTGTCAGAGGTCAGGATCGAAAGATCACTTCCCGCTTCCGCCGCGGCAGCCATGGGAGCCCGTTTCGTTCGGTCGCGATCACCTCCGCACCCGAATACCGTAATCAACCGGTTGGG
>JARGOZ010000160.1:15703-17592 GCA_029213025.1 Verrucomicrobiales bacterium | reverse complement strand
CACATCATTGATGACTTTCCGGATTACATCTGCCGGCACCGCGTGGGCCTCGTTGGCGCGCGGCAATTTCCGACTCGCCATAATCCCCTCAAGTTCCCCCTCTTTATTGATGACCGGAGTTCCCGGTTGCCAGTCATAGCCTTGCTCTACCCGCAGCCGAAGCATGGGTGCGGGAAGTTCCTTACCGAGGTAGATCCTGTCCTTGCCGGCTAAACGGGTCTTTAATTCAGCTCCGGGTAGCAGGGATAAAAGAGACTGCCCGGGATGGAAATCCGCTCCCGCCGCCAGGGGTAAAATCGCTGCTTCGGAGCCTGATGGCGACTCCAGTAAACAAATTCCACTTTCATTATCACAATGTAACAGCTTTGCTGGTTGTTCTTCCCCCTTTTCGTTAAAGACTTTTGGAGACTGGTCGGCAACGCCTTCTCCACCAGGTAGCACACAGACATACAAACCGCCTTTTTTCACGCACACAGCGGTAGTTCGCCCCAGGCCGGGCCACTCGACAGAACGCGTTTCGAAACGCTCACCGGCCTGGGCAAATCCCCTTCCGGTAGCATTGAACCCGATCAACAGCAGAATCAGCCAAACAGATTCCCGTTTCATTGCAAAACGATTGAAACGGGGAACCTAGAGTTCCCGGAAGCCTGTAAAACCTGCCGGAAGGACCGGGCTGTTACCTTTGCTTTTATCAGCCGACATGTTACCTGCCTCCGGCAGTTGTAAATCGATGATCTGAGTCCGGGGAGCCTTACCGGGCAAATCTCCGACCGGTGTTTTGCCGGTATGCGACAATTGTTCTTCGCGCACTTTTCCGGTAAAAGCAAAAAAAGTAACCAATACTGCTGCAAACGACCCGGCGGGAACCGCCCATTTTGCCGATCCCATATCGTTATACCATTCAACGACCCTTTCCTTCATAAGGCTTGCCGGAGAAAGTTTCATCGCGTCGAGCCGCTGGCGCTGTTTCATATCTGAGAGAAAATTATCGAAATACTCCTCGCCCGGAGTTTCGTAATTCTTCAGTCGCAGCAGTTTTTGTAATTTATCGTCTTCGCTCATGGGGTAGTTGGGAATGTCTGCAGATGGTTAAGGGTAATTTGTTCTGTTCGGTTTTTCAATCACGCGTTATTTCCAAAAATCTCCTAATTGGGTTTGTAACTGTCTGTGAGCATAAAAGAGCCGGGATCGCACCGTCCCTTCGGACACTCCGAGGATCTTTGCAATTTCAGTATGAGGAACGCCCTGGATGTCATACAAAGTAACCACTGCTCTGTGATTATCTGACAGGGTCTGCATGGCTTCGTTCAATTTTATCTGAAGTTCTCCCAGATAAGCTTCATGAACCGGATCGCTTTTCGAAGTGATTTCGATGAATTCTTTGTCGTTCTCAATGGCTGAATCAATGTCGTCAAGACTCATACCCTGGCGCCGTTTTCTCTTTTTAAGAAAATTCAGAGTCATGTTCGTCGCTATGGAGTAGATCCAGGTGTAAAACGAGGATTTCCCCCGAAACCTCCCGATGGAACGGTAGGCCTTGGAAAATACATCCTGAAGTACATCGTTGGTATCCTCCCGGTTGGAGGTCATATTGTAGATCAACCCATAGAGTTTCGGCGAATACTTCACGACCAACTCATCAAAAGCAGCCGTGTCACCTTCTTTGGCACGCGCCACAAGTTGGGCATCAGGATCGGGCTTTCTACGGTTCTCGTTCATTGAGACAGAGATCGAGCGGCATTACGGGCAGATACTTACAATACGAATTACAGGGAGGAAAATACAAAAAGCCGCCCGAATCACCGGGCGGCCACTTCAGGGTTGTACGGAAGTCAGTTTGTTATGAATTTGCACCAACTTTGGCTTTCCACTTCGCCAATGCTTTTCCG
>JARGOZ010000160.1:3087-15693 GCA_029213025.1 Verrucomicrobiales bacterium | reverse complement strand
TTTGAGACCGTAGAAGTCCATACTGAGATTGATCTCTTTGGAGCCCTGCCCGGGAGCAGTAAGCCATTGCATCCCCTCCTCGTGCATGTACTCCTTCTTCATTTTCTCGTTGCGATCCAGACTCATGAATACGATTTCAAAGTCGGAACTTTTGTTGCCGTTATAAAAGTCGATCAGCTTCGGCGTAAAATGGCGGCAGGGAACGCACCAATGCGCTGAAAAATACAAGGCAACAGTCTTACCTCGCAATGATTCGGTCGGAATACTGTTTCCGGATGAATCGTAAATGGTCGGTGGGAGCGGGAGAATATCACGCATCGACTTTTTCGGCGCGCTTGTTCCGCGAGTCGTGGAAAAAAAGGCGATACCTCCGAAGAGGACTACGGTGAGAACTAAAGTTGGTATTTTCTTCATGCTAGGGTTGTTGGAGATACAGCGGTGATACCTTGGTAAGCTGACGAAGGATTTGGACGGGTTATGCCGAAATTTGTTCAATCTTTTCTTCACCCTTAATTCCCGCCACAGATCCCGCTGTCAGGCCGGAAATGCCCAGTTTACAGGAACCTCACCTCTGTGATTGAACCGGTTTACATAGGCAACCCGCCCGTTCCGGGCCCCAAATTCGTGCACCTCTTTTGTTACTTTCACATCGTAGCAACAGTACTCAGCCACCTCCCGGTATTTGCCCTGTCTCCACCACTTGATCGCATCGGTTCCCACCGCTGACTTCCCCTGCCCCAGGCAAGCACTGGCAACGGCTTCCAACTTCGGGCGATGCTCCAGTTCCTTTTCCAAATCGAGCATGAGATCCAGATTCGACGTCTGCTCTTTCAGATCCAGAATTGTGTAACCCATTAATACTTCGTAATCGAAATAAATGTGGTTGTACCCTATCACCAAATCAGCTTCGAGGAGCTCATCAATAAGTTCCTGGACGTCGTCCTCGGTGTAGATTCTGTATTTACCTCGTGCCGTACTGTAGGTAACACCAACCGACATGAGCATGTCCGCCTTTTTGTCCCAGCCGCCAACATCGTTGGCCGAGCGCTGGGTTTCGAGGTCAAAATAGACAAAGTTCTGCGCCATTAACGGAAAGAAAAAATCCGAATACTACACAAGGACTCCGGGCTTAAACAGATCCCATTCGATATCCGGAAAAATCGGATAACGCTTTTCAAGGCCATCGAGAGGCTCAAGATCGCCAAAAGACGTGCAAATTCCCCAGACTTCATCGAAGGCTTTGAGATAATCTTTGATTCTGGAACCGGCGAATTCCTGCGAAGCTTCATTGTTAAGAAGGAAGCCCCAATCGCTGGCCTGAGCCATCAACAAATCTCTCGTAAGCTGGCGGAGACACCTTTCCCGGTGCTCCGCGCGATCCTGCGACATTCCGTCCCGGCTCTCCTGATGAGTCTGCACCATTCGACACAGTTTGGTGCCACGCTCGTAAAGGTCGGCATTGATCCAGTTATTGTTATCACTCATCCAGGTTTCGAAGAAGCCCCCTTCGCCCCATGAGGAGGATACCGGCATGGCTTCGGGGAGATTCGTTGCAATTGCGTCGTATGCTCCGGGAGTGATGAATTTGAAATCAGTCCGCTCTACACCTTTTCGGAAAACACGGTTCAAAAACTCAACTCCTTCAAACCACCAGTGGCCAAAAAGGGAGGCGTCGAAGGCGCAAACCACTATCGGTTGTTCAATTCCCTGAGATTCCAGCGAAGCCAACTGGGCGCCGCGGCTGTTGACAAAATGAACGGAGTTCTCTTCCAAAGCCTGATTCGCCAGATTCAAATCATAGAGTTCTTTTTTATCCATCGCCCGACCGGTGCGCCTGAAGAATTTCAAACCGGTGAATCTCCGAATCTCCGAACCATCGAGATACTCGGCCAGGAGATTCATCGGGGCTTCAATCCCTATGTCGCGGAAAAAGTCGCGATAACGTGGATCTGCTGGATATCCTTCTTCGGCATTCCAGACATGCTGGCTCGCATCGTTATCCCGGCTGAAAACGCGCAGTCCATCCACCGTTTTAGCGGGTCGGTGCGGGAAAATCTTCTTGCCGTTATTCACATGAGTTAATCCATGCTGCTCCACCAGGGTCCACTCAATTCCTTCGTTGACCAGCAGGTGACTCAGCGCTGGAGCGAAAGCACATTCCGGCAGCCAAAAACCTTTGGCCCGGAATCCAAATGCCTTTTCAAATTCGGACAACCCGACTTTGATCTGTGAAGTTACCGATTCAGGAACTTTCATTAACAGCGGCAACACGCCATGGGTAGCGGCTGATGCGGTCAACTCGATATCTCCGGACTCGTGAAGATCAGCAAACGCCCCCACCAAATCACAGTTAAATTTGTCCACGTAGATTTCCCTAAGCGATTGAAAGCGATCAAGGTAAAACTTTGCCAGTTCTCCAAAGCCGGTAGATTCGCCCCGCTCCACTTCATCTGCGCAGAGCTTGATTGTCCGGTCGAAATAAGCCAGCGCCCGTCTCGTCATCAGCCTGTCCCGCAGCATGTAAAGCAGAGGCGGAGACATATTGATCGTCAGATGCATCGGCACCTCATCCTCCCTGAGTTGATACAGTGTATCGAGGAGCGGCACGTAGCACTCGGCAATTGCGCCGAAAAGCCAGTCTTCTTCGAGACAGCGATCCACCTCCGGATTTCTTACCCACGGAACATGGGCATGCAGGACTAGGGAACAGTATCGACTCATGAGAAGTTGAGGTATTGCAAGGTCATTAATGTAATGAATGCCGCTACAGCAAGTAGAATTCGCCCGAAACTCAACGGGGGATGTTTCACCCTGAGCTTAAGCAACTGATCCCATGGACAAATTCCATGAGACAGCAATCTGAAAAACGATAGCGCCATCGTTACGAAAGTAATTAAGGGAAAATAGAAAAGCCCGAGTCCTAAAATGTAAACTAAAAAAGAACGATAAATGCCAATTAACACAGGAACCTTTGATCCTCCGCCAGTTACGACGTGAATTCCGAACAAAGCTTTGCCCGGGGTAGTTCCAAAAACGCTGATCATTATGCCTTCTATAACGTGCCACATGAGCAGCGCATAAAACTGCATCTCTGCCAGAGCTCTGAGTTCGCCACTCCGGAAAATTTCCTCGTACCGGGTGATCAGATCAGCGATGGAAAGCTCCGGATCAATTGGCGGCATCTCAAAATCGGAGAAAATCACTACCAACACGGCAACGATCGTGTAATCGAAATATCTCGCCCAAAACCGGGTCAAGGGTCTGACCTCGGTAGCCACCGCGACCCGTTTCTTTGAAACAACCGGGTCCGGAAGAGGAGGCGGGTCCGCATCTTTCTCATCTTCCCGGTCGCCAAGGCGCTTCACCACCGGTTTAAGAGATGGTACTTCCGATATGGGAAGCCAACCATCCATACCCCGGTGCCAGACTTTCTGATCCGCCGACACTTCTCCATCCCGCAACATTTCCACGAGTTTAAATTGTGTTAGAGGTCCGACCTTCTCGCCCGACAATGCCACGTAATATTCCATTTTCGGTCAATAAACCCTGTCTTACTGCTAATCCTTATCAGAGCTGTTAGCAAGCCCGGCAAAAAGCGGGATTATTCACTGCGCAGTGCTTTGGCAGGCTGCAGATGAGCCGCGATGATCGCCGGGATAAATGCCGCCAGGGTACAAGCGATAAAAGCGCCCATTGAAATGGTAGCAAGGTCTGACCACGTCTGACTGGCCGGCAGTCCGCCGTCGATTTTATAGATTTCAGCAGAAAACAAATCAACGCCAAAAGCATTGCCGATAAATTCAGCAATATTGTTTCGCTGCCAGATGGTAAATTGCGCGCACAAAAGCCCTACGATTACTCCGATGAGTCCGACAAACATGCCTTGAAGCAGAAAGAGCCACGCGATTTGACTCTCTTTTGCGCCGAGAGCTTTCATGAGTCCGATCTCGGAGCGCTTCTGAAAAGTCACAGTAATCATTGTGTTCATGATGCAAAAACCACCCACAATCATGATCATGAACAGGATCAAATACATGGCCTGCCGTTCCGCCGCGATCGCATCAAAAATCAGTTTGTGAATTTGCATCCAGGTGAGCAGTTGATAGGGCAGCCCCCCGGTCTGCTCCACGTAATTCAACGACTCATGCGCACCGGCGAATGTGGATACCCATTGAATCAGCATAACCAGAAGTCCCGCTGAAACGGCTGTAATCAAGATTGGAACCCTGTTTTTTCTAAACAAAAATTGCCCCAGCAAAGCAGCGAGAACGATAATCCCCAGCAGAATTGAGTTCAAAGTCGTCCAGCGAAAAACTTCCTGATTCGACACCATCGCCGGACTGTAATTAGCCGTCCGGCGCTCCCCCATTTCGAGAGCGACCAGCAGCTCGTCTTTGAAGTCATTGGCTTTAAAGGCATCTTCCGTTCGAATGGCAATTCCATGGCATTCTTCCAGATCGAAATTGTAGAGCACCTGGCCGGTTTCGAGGGAGAGAAAAATCAGGTTGGCATCAACATCCCAGTTCCCGGAGTCAAAGATCCCGCTTACGGTAACTTCCTGGGGTACGGTCATCTCCCGGGTTGTTTTGACGGCCTCTTTTCTCTCTTCTTCTGTTCCATTTTCGATTTGATCCAGCGCCTCCATAATTGAAGCGACGTCTTTCGGGGAATACAGGAGAATTTTGCTGCCCACGTCCAGTCCGAGGTTCTGAGCCATCGCGTCTCCGACAACCACGGAATACGGATCGAGATAAAATTCCCCGGCGGGAATCATTTCGGGTTCATCGGGTGCATGCTCGGGATCGTAGTCAGGATTTTTGCGCTTCGCCAGCTTGGCGGCCATCCTGTTGTAATCCTCGCTGCCGGGACGGGGTGGTTGAATCGCACGGATTACCGGGGCATTCCGCATCCCCTGGAATTCCATGATGACACTGCCCCATACAAACGGTGTGTAGGAGGTAATCCCTTCTGTTTGCTCCAGTTTTTCGAGAAGCGGAACAAAATCCTCAATATAGCCACCGGCGCGGATTTCCAAATGTGGCTCGAAACCCAGTATGTTGTCCTTAATTTTCTCCCCGTAACCGGAAAAGACAGCAATAACCACGGTGAGCAACCAAACCCCAAGGGTCACCCCGAGAACCGAAATCACAGTGATAATCGAAACGAAAGTTCGTTTCGGTTTCAAATATCGCAGGGCAATAAACGGGCTGAAAAACATAATCTTGCGCGAATAGACAGGCAACGTTAGTTGAATGTTGAAAATTCGACAGTTTAAATCTTTTTAATACATTATTATGTCCCCGGAAGACCAAAAAGAACGATACAAATGTTTCATCCTCCTTGGAGCTCCAGGCTGCGGCAAAGGCACTCAGGGAAATATCCTCGGAGCTATCCCACGCTTTTACCATTTTTCAATGGGAGATGCGTTTCGCTCGATGGATACAAGGAGCGATATCGGCCAGGAGTTTGTGAAATGTTCCCGCAAGGGGGAACTGGTTCCCGATGAATTGACGATCCGTTTTTTCAAAATCCAGGCCGAAGCACGGGCCGCTCTTTCGATGTTCAAGCCGGATATCGACATTTTGATTCTCGACGGGATTCCGCGCAGCGTTGAACAGGCTAAATTACTGGAGGAACATGTCGACGTATTACAGCTTTTCCATCTTTCCTGCCCTGACCGGGAGGAACTGGTAACCCGAATCAGAAAACGGGCGATTAAGAGCGGACGGATGGATGATGCCAACGAAGACGTAATTCGAAATCGCATCAGAACCTACGAAGAGGAGACCAAAGATTTGGTGAATTTCTATAGTGACCGCCGCTCTGATATCAACGCCGCGCAGGTCCCGGTCAAAGTCCTTAACGACATTCTGAAGGTGATTTTTGAGCATCCGGAATGGCAGGGATTCGTCGGCGAAGTCTGATATCCGCTTATATCGAAATCTGTCCGTCCTTCACAAGAAGGCGATTGGCATCGGTAAATTTATCGTCCAGCCAGTCGAGATTGGTGGTCGTGATGATTTTCTGCGAATCAACCGGCCAGGTCGCCATCAGATAATTTCTCCGGGCCGGATCCAACTCCCCGAAAACATCGTCAATCAACAGGATCGGCGGTTCGCCCCGCCGCGTGATAAAAAGACGGGTCTGAGCGAGCTTCAACGCGAGAGCAACTGTTCTCTGCTGGCCTTCACTGGCAAATTTGGCGGCTGACATTCCGTTCAACTTCAAATCGAGATCATCGCGATGGGGCCCCGCGGTCGTGCGGCGCCTGGAGAATTCTTCGTCACGGCGGGAAAGCAGTTCCGCTTCCAGATCCAGACCCTCCCCGGTGCCGCATTGGTAACGCATCTGCAAATCCTCGGAAACACGACCACTGATTTCAAACTGAGCTGTAGATGAAAACGGATCGAGAGACGCAATCAGCTCCCGTCGCCGGTTGGTGATTACAAGCCCCTGTTGAGCCAGTATTTTCGTGTAGGCATCGATCTGTTGCCATTTGGGAGAGGCATCCCGCTTCAAAAGAAAATTCCGGGATCTCAGAGCCTTTTCATAAGCTTTCAAAGCCGGTCGATAATCCGGAAACAGTTGGCACGCCATGAAATCAAGATATTTGCGTCTGCCCTCCCCGCCTCCGCGCACCAGAGTGAGGTCATCATTTGCCATCCAGACGACCAGCGAACTGTGGCGCAGATAATCTCCGATCCGCTTCTGCGTCTCGCCATCGATGAGGAGTCTCTTTCCGGATTCCCGAAACTGAAAGCGCAGTTGGAAAGAATCCTCCCCCTCCAGCTGACCGCCCACCGCAAAAGAATCGCCTTCAAATCTCGCACACTCCGCCAGAGTGGAGGTTCTGGGGCTCTGAAGTCTCAGCAATACACAAATCGCTTCGAGGATCGACGTTTTGCCCTGGGCATTGTCTCCGTGAAAAATCACCACTCCCCCGGGAAGCGACACCCGCAGGTTTTCGAAACAACGAAACCGGTTCAGATCGAGAGAACGCAGCTTCATAAAATAATCAGACTTAACAGGGTACAATCACAGACCTAACAGGGTACAGTCCGGCATTGTACCCTGTACGGTCTGTTGTTTTTACACATCCGGACCGGTTTCGGCCGTTTCCGGTTTTCTTGCCCGGAGATTCAAAATCTGGACAAACAAAGAAAATCCCATCGCAAAATAGATGTAGCCTTTGGGGAAGTGAAGATCAAGCCCTTCGGCAATCAGAGTGACACCGATCAGCAGCAAAAAGCTCAGCGCCAACATCTGAACGGTAGGATGCTCGGTGACAAACCGGCCAATCCGACCGGCAAAAATCATCATACACACAATGGCGATGATCACCGCCAGAACCATTACGGGAAGATCTTCCGCCATTCCCACGGCTGTGATCACTGAATCCAGGGAGAACACGACGTCCAACAGGGAAATTTGCACCATGGCAGACAGAAAGGTATTGGCGACCTTTGCATGAACATGACCCTCCTCATGGCGGATATGTTGGTCGATTTCCTTCGTCGCTTTGGTGAGCAAAAAGAGTCCACCCAGCAGCAGAATGAGATCTTTCCCCGAAATACCGATATCAAAATGGGGAATCCGGAACAAGTCATTGGTCAGGCCCATAACCCAGGTTATGGACAGCAGCAGAATGACCCGCAATATCAACGCGAGAGCCAGACCGATAAATCGCGCTTTCGCCCGCTGTTCTTCCGGCAGTTTTTCCACGATGATGGTAAGGACCACGATATTGTCCACTCCGAGAATAATTTCGAGAGAAGTCAAAGTCGCCAGGGCAATCCAGGCCTCCGGGGAGGTAATCCAATCCATCATAGATGCTTACGTGGTAAAAAATCGCTTCGCTTTTTCAAAGAAAGACTCACGCATAGGTGTGTTCTTCTCCGTCAGCGTATCGGTGAAATTTTGAAGTTTCTTTTCCTGATCTTTAGAAAGTTTCACAGGAACTTCGACATTCACATTCACAAAAAGGTCACCTTTCCGACCGGTACGAACATCCGGAACACCCTTATCCCGCAAGCGGAAAGAAGTATTTGTCTGGGTTCCCGCCGGGACTTTCACCGATGCTTTGCCCTCCATTGTCGGCACCACCATTTCGCCGCCGAGAGCAGCTGTGGAGAAAGCCAGTGGCACTTCGCAGTACAGATCGCTTTCGTCTCTTTCAAAAATATCGTGAGGTTTCACATGAACCACCACATAGAGATCGCCCGCCGGGCCGCCCCGAACACCGGTGTCCCCGCTGCTACTGGAACGAAGTCGGTTTCCGTCGCCAATTCCGGCTGGAATTTTGAGTTTGATTCGGCTGGTGCCTTCTTTTCTACCTTCGCCATCGCACTTGGGACACGGATTGGAGAGACTCTCGCCCGCCCCCCGGCAGGCCGGACAGGGTTGCTGCACCTGAAAAAATCCCCGACTGGTGATTACCTGCCCAACGCCTCCACAGGTGCTGCAGCTCCGTAGATCCGGTTTTCCGCCCTGGGCACCTGTCCCGGTACAAGACTCACAGGGAACGAGTCGCTCGATATTGATTTCTTTCTCGACACCTTTTACCACATCTTCCAAGTCGATCGGCAAATCGTAGCGCAGGTCAGAGCCTCTCTGTTTACCGTCTCCCCTACGACCGCCTCCGCCACCGCCAAAGAAATCTTCGAAAATGCTGGCACCACCTCCGCGACCACCACCCCCGCCAAACACTTCGCGGAAAATATCAAACGGATCACCACTGAAACCACCACCGGCAGACGGTCCGGTTCCCTGACTGAAGGCGCTGTGGCCGTAGCGGTCGTAAGCCGCTCTTTTCTGATCGTCGCTGAGTACCTCGTACGCTTCACCGAGTTCTTTGAACCGGTCCTCCGCTTCAGGATCGTCCGGATTTTTATCCGGGTGATGTTTCATCGCCAGCTTGCGATAAGCCTTTTTAATTGCCTGCGCGTCAGCGTTTTTGCTGACACCCAGAATTTCATAATAATCACGTTTTTCCATGGTCACGAGCCTTCGCAGGGTTGTTCGTCAAGGCGTCTAGGATTGTTCGCTGCTTTGTTCTGTGGCAGCACCTTTCGAGACCACCACGTTGGCCGGACGCAGAAGCCTGTCTTTCAGACGGTAGCCTTTGCGCATCGCATAGATTATTTTGCCCTCTTCGACAGTTTCACTTTCCTCCTGCTTGATCGCTTCGTGAATATTGGGATCAAATTCGGCCCCTTCCGTCACTTCGATTTGTTCGACCCGGTTTTCGGTTAGAAAATCATAGAGTTGCTTCTGAACCATCGTCATTCCCTGATAGATCACAGAAGTTTCACCTTCATTTTTCGCTGCCTGCAGGCCCATTTCAAAATTATCGATTACCGGCAGCAAAGTGCTAAGCAGGGAAAAATTGGCATATTGAATAGCCTCGGTCCGCTCCCGGGCCATGCGTTTGCGGTAATTCTCAAGATCCGCCTGGCTTCGGGCTGCGATATCTTTGTATTTTTCCAACTCGGACTGCTCCGGATCGCCATCGAAAACGATTTCTTCGTCTTCCACTGATTCTCCGAGAATCGATTCGACAACCCCGATATCGTCGCTCGAACCTTCTTCGACGCTTTCCTTTTGCTGATCAGGAAGTTCAACACTTCCCTCCTCATTGACAACAGGATCAATAATTTCGTCTTCTGATTTCCGGTCTTCTGATTCACTCATGGTTTGTTACGAATATTTTCCCTCCCTGATTTTCATTTCTCAGGGTCTTCAGGATAGCGACGCACTAAAGGCGCAGTGTCTGAAAATTTCCACCCAAAGGAAGCGGAATTTGCAAGGCGCGGAATATTTACCGCTTTTCGACAGCAATCAAGGTGATGTCGTCCGTCGCATTCGTTCCTTCACAGAAGGATTCAACATCTTTTATGATCACGTCGAGAAGTTCATCGGCAGAGGAACCGTCCGCCTCCTGAAACGTTTTCATAAACCGTTCAATACCATACTCCTCACCTTCAATGTCCATTGCCTCTATCAAACCGTCTGTGTACAGGAGGAGAATATCTCCGCTTTCCATGGTCAACTCGTGATTCTTGACGACTCGCTGAAAGACTCCGCCCTTATCGACACCCACGGCCATGCCGGGAACTTCGCACATTTCGATCCCCTCCTTGTTTGCTCTGCGAATCAAAGGAGGTTCATGACCGGCATTGGCTACCGAAATGATTTGCGAACCCCGCTCGAAAATCAGGTAAATAAAACTCACAAACATATCCTCCCGAATATCAGGAAAAATCGATTTATTCACCTTGTGCAGCACATGCGCAGGTCTCAAATTCCCGGCGCTGTTTGATCGCAGTGAAGAACGGCACATCGCCATAATGAGTGAGGCAGCAATACCTTTTCCACACACATCTGCGACTGCCACACCGTAATGATTATCATCGACTTTCACATAGTCATAGTAATCACCACTGACGTGTCGGGCGGGTCGGTAGGTCGCCGCCATCCGGTAATCGGAAAGTTCAGGATCACTCTTGGGAAGCAAAATCCTCTGGATCTCACTGGCTTGTGCCAACTCGCTTTCCAAACGCCTCTTCTCGTGCGCCTCCGCATGGATAATTGCACTCCCCAGGGCAAAAGAACTTTGTTCGGTAACACTCGCGAACACCGCCCGGTCATTAGCGTTGAACGGATTGTTTCCAGGCCGACTCACTGCCAGCGCACCAATTTTTTTATTAGCGTAAATCAACGGGGCAACCAATACAGCGACACCTCTATGGAAATGCTCGGAGACCTCATCTTCCTCAAAGTATTGTGCCAGGTCATCAATGGATATCACCTTGTTCCCTTCAATCGTCTTTCCGATCAAGCCGTCGCCCCTGTTTAGAGGCGATAAGCGAATAAAAGAACGATACTGCTGTGCGCCTCCCGCAGTCTCCTCCTCGCTTCGTAAATTTTTCGGAAACGGGGCAATAGGAGTCGTGTTTTCAGTTTGCGCCACCGGAACCAATTTATCGAACTGGTTGTCGACCAGGTAAAGGATTCCCCCGTTTGCACCGACAACGTTGGCAACCCCCTTTACAATATACATATGCATTCTTGAAGGCGAGCTGTCCTCAAGAAGTTCCTCCCCCAGTCCGTGGAGGAAATCAATCATGCGGCGCTCCTCAACCTCAATTGCCTCTTTTTCCCGGGCTATTCTCCGGAGAGAGCGGTGCTCCGCATTCCAGAGAATAAAAAAGAGGGAAAATATTCCAGCGATGATGGACGCGTAAATGAAGTGTTCCATCAGGAATCAAAAAAAAGTCGCATTTCACCCGTCAATCATTGAACCCCTTATCGGGTCCCGGATTGCCGGCCGATTTGTCACCGTCCTTCGACCACTTCAGGAGATCCTGCTTCAGGAATTTCAGCACATCCTTGAACACGCTCCGGTTTTCCTCATTCGCTTCGCAAATTTTTTCATGAGCGTCCAGAATCAGGCTTGCCTTTTCGACCTTACTCATCTCCCCTCCATAGAGAGGGTGAAGAGATTGCGAAATCAAAGATTCCATTTCGCAGGCACTTGAACCGTCGCGATCTATCGTTATCAGATTGTCCAGACCCAGCTTACAAATCGATTTTTCGTTTCTTTCATTCGGATGAATCACTTTTACCTCGCCTGAATTCCCCTCACTGGCGATACTCCCAGCCAGCCCGGTAAGTATTCCGATGAAAGTGGAATCGATCAGTCGGCAGTCTTTCAGATCGATTGTAAAGTTACGAAGCCCTCTCGAGAACGTTTCGCTGAAGTAACCCTGGATCCCACTGGCAGTATCCTTGGTCGCGACCCCCTCAATCCTTACCCAGGCGATATCATCCAGGCTTCCTACAAATATGGAGGTATCAGTATTCACAGCAAATGAATGTGGGTAAAAAATGACTCAGAGTGAGACGAGCGAAATTCCGCAACCAGGCGGAGTTGGCGGGCGACCGGACAACTCCCTAAATTACTCAGTATGAAATTTAAGGAGTTCGTAACCTATTGCCACAGAAATGATTTAAATTCGTCCACGACCGCATCGTCCTGCATGATCGAAGCTTTCCATTGAGTGACCGCGCCTTGCTTCGCATAGTCATCACCAATGATCTCAAATTTTGTGGTGTTTGCTCGTTTCGGTAACTCGACCAGCTTTTCCTGTATGAAAATCTTCGGGCCGGTAGCTGCCTGGCGATACTGAAGCCTCACGGTAACCGGAGAGCTGCAATTCGAAGTTTTCCAGAATATGGTGTAGTAATTCCCGTAACGATCACAAAAATCTTTTGCCGTTACTGCACCATAAGTCTTGCGACGATACTCAAAATCAATCATCTGCTCATCAGTGCCCGGGCTGTATCCCGGCTCCAGATGATAAGGATTCACTTTGGTGATGTGCGCTCCGGTTTTCACAGTGCAAGAAGTAAGCATCATAGTTCCTGTGATAAGAACAAATGCTGCAATAAACCGTGCTGAGTGAACCGGAAACTTCATCAAGTATCGAGAGTCTATCATTCGTCTGTTTCGAAGGCTTGTCACGCACAAAATCGAATTTTTTGCCGCCTTCCTACCGGCATACAGACACCTTCATTTCCGCACTATCAACAAAAAAGTCCCCCCTG
>JARGOZ010000160.1:0-3077 GCA_029213025.1 Verrucomicrobiales bacterium | reverse complement strand
GACTCTAATTCCGGCACCTTTGGCTCATTGACCAAAAGGCTGAAGAATACACGGTAAGACGGTCCCTCGAGCCAACTCATTCGAATTTTCGACACGAACGAGGTTGAGTTTGCCCGCCCCTTTTGGCAGGGTAGCAATTGTTGTATGAAAAAGCCACTCCACCAATTACTGACCATCTGTTTTTCTCTCATCGTGCCGGGAGCAATTTTAACCTTTATTCTTTGCACAACCGGTTGCGGAGATTCGCAGGCAGCTCATTCCGGAGAGGCAAAAAAAATTGTACTTATTGCCGGAAAACCCAGCCACCCGTCCGGACAACACGAATTCAACGCAGGAGCTATTATTCTTGCCCGATGTTTGAACGAACAAAGCGGTTTGCCTCTGGAAGTGAAAGTGGTCCACAACGGCTGGCCCGAAGATGAAAGTGTTCTCGAAGGGGCTGATGCCGTGATCGTTTACTCTGATGGCAATGCCCGCCACCCGATGAATGGTCACGAAACCACGCTCGACAAAATGGCATCACAAGGTGTCGGAATCATGTTTATGCACTACGGAGTCGAAGTTCCACCCGGTGAACAGGGCGAGTATTTCAAAAAATGGATTGGAGGACACTACGAGGCAGGTTTCTCCTGCAACCCTCATTGGACCGCTCCGGTAAAACTTGATTCGGAACACCCTGTTGCAGCCGGGGTACCCGACTTTACAGCCAATGACGAATGGTACTACAACATTCGATTCGGCGATCCAAAAACAGCCCGGGATATACTAACTGCAGTGCCGACAAGGGAGAGAATTAATCGCTATATTCACTGGACCCCTAAAGGGCAGGAAGGCCTCGGAAAAAGACAGACCATGATGTGGGCCGTTGAGCGCGGGGACGGAGGCCGCGGAATCGGCTTTACCGGAGGTCATTGGCACAGAAACTGGGCAATCGACGAATTCCGGCGTGTAGTGCTCAACGCAATGGTGTGGGTCTCCGGAGCAAGCGTCCCCAAAGGGGGAGTCGACTCCCTTCCGGTCACAGAGGAACAGCTCAACGAAAATTTGGATCCGAAACCCAAAATGGTCCACATCGACCTGCCTTCCGAAGCGGATTTACTTCAGCCCGCGGCCGAACCGAAAGCCTTCGGCTGGCCCGGAATGAAAAAACAGTAGCGTTCCGTTTAGTAGGAAAAAAGTTCTTCCGAATTGAAGAATCGATTGATTTCGATTTCGCCGTTTTCAGGAGAGTCGGAGGCGTGGCAGACATTTACCATCATATCGCTTCCGAGATCTCCGCGAATGGTTCCTTCCGGAGCTTCTTTTGAATTAGTAGGCCCGAGCATATCCCGGATTTTCCCAATAGCATCATCTCCCTCCAGAACCATGGCGATCACCGGACTGGACTGCATAAAACTCACAATTTCGGGAAAGAACGGCTTGTCAGCAACGTGACTGTAGTGTTCAGCCAGAATTTCGTTGCTCAAGTTCATCATTTTGCAGCCCAGGATCGTGAAACCGGCATCCTCAAATCGCTTTATGACTTCACCGCAGTTTTTATTGGTTACGGTGTCCGGTTTTAAAAGAATTAGAGATCGTTCAGTAGACATAAGTATTTCTTACAAGATTGGCTTACCTTTTACGCCTATCCCGACCGAAGGAAAGAGGGAAAATGTCTCAAATTCCTTTTTTGTATCCCTCGCAGCGGACCATCCACCCGTTTAACCACCGATTCTCGCCCCTCGAAGCAGGAGAATTTCGGACCCGATTTTGAAGAGTCCGTTTAGCCGCTTCACTGAACTCATAGTTTGCCGGTTGATTTGAGGCCTTCATCTCCAGCAGGACATCCTGCAATCCCCATCCCTCACCATTATAGCTTTCGGAGGGTTTGATGCCTTCACCTTTGAAATTCACATAATCGATCAGCGCATACATCCCGGCACGCGATCCAGCCACGTTGTAGAAATTTTTCTCCAGCCTGTCGCGATCCGAAGGATTAGGTGTGGCCGCTTTCATTTTCGGCAATGAGTCTTCCAGACGTTGAATAATAAATCCCGTCTGCACATCCACAGTAGCAGCAAGAAAGTTTCGCAGTTCACTCATTCGGGGGGAATTTTTCTCAGCCAGGAACTGACTCCTCGAATTCCAGGGACAACCTTGCGAAGTTACGACCCACCCCGGAACGGCTTTCCCTCTTTGGGCCATATATTGCACCAGTTTCGGAAAGCTTTCGTCAAACGGTCCGGGCCGCCCTTTCACGTACCAGATAAAATGGCCAATTCCGAGAGACGGAAAGTCTTCTCCCTTATTCCAGCTCGTCAAACCGGAAACCGTCCCCCCACATTCGTTCTGCCAAATTTTCCGTCCGATTATCGCCTGGTCCTGAGGAGACAAACTGATACGCCCCTTCATGTGATCGCTCCCGACAGTGCTTTCTACAGATGCGCATCCCAGGAATACGACAATAACTGCCAGACCAAAAAAAGTTATAAAAACGCGATTCATTTTATTCAGTTTCGTTAAGAAATATAAAAAATCAAATAGACGTTGAAAAGTTTTAATGAAATATTATATTTTTTATTATTTTCGTAAATTACACTTTGCTTTGCTATGGATTCGAATAAAGGAGACTGCGCTTCTGAGTTGGCCGTTCATTCTGATCGGGGAAATCTCCTCGGATCGTTGGGATTTGCGGATATTGATGATTTTGACTTCTTCGATGACGATCCAGTTCTGGTAACGCCACCTAAGAAATCGGAAACGACAATTTCACAAGATAACGACGAACTCGCTTCTAAAACATGCGGGATTAGTGATCCGAAAATTGCCAGTGACGCTGACTTTTCAGGAACTCCTGTTATCGCCGAGGATGAAGCTCCTGTTATCGCCGAGGATGAAGCTCCTGTAATCGCCGAGGATAAATCTCCTGTAATCGCCGAGGATAAATCTCCTGTAATCGCCGAGGATAAATCTCCTGTAATCGCCGAGGATAAATCTCCTGTAATCGCCGAGGATAAATCTCCTGTAATCGCCGAGGATAAATCTCCTGTAATCGCCGAGGATAAATCTCCTGTAATCGCCGAGGATAAATCTCCTGT
>JARGOZ010000159.1 GCA_029213025.1 Verrucomicrobiales bacterium | reverse complement strand
GTAGGTACCGAAGCGGTCAAACGGGGCAGACTGTAAATCTGCTGGCTATGCCTTCGAAGGTTCGAATCCTTCTCTGCCCACTCCCCCCTAAAACCAAGGGGTTACACGTCTAAGGCCCGAGTACCCATTGCCCAACTTTGAATTCCTGAAGGTTCTCTCCTGTTCCAACTGAGCCCGTGTTCCTTCGCGCTGGTATCCGCTCCTTTATCTACCGGATCCGATACTTCACCACGGGCCTTACTGGGCAGTGCTGCCTTTATTGAAAAAGTCTTCAACACCAACCGTGCCAATTTCGGTCGGGACCGACAGAAAGGTTCGCGTCAAATGCGGGGAGCCGAGTGGGGTGAACTGCGAATTATTCGTGATCTGCGCAAGGCAGTCATCAGCATGCCTTCGTAGATCGAAGCCGCGAAAAGCAACACACCCAAAGCACCCGCTTGAAATCCGGAACCCGATTTTATAACCGGGAAGCCTTTTCTGTCAGTAGAACTGCGGGAAAGTCTACCGCCTGAAAGCAAAACAGCGAAGCGGTGCGCTGCCGGGCTCTGCAGCAAGCTCCTGCCAGTGGGCAAAGCGGAGCGGTGCGCTGTCAGGCTCGCAGCAAGCTCCTGCCAGTGGGCAAAAAGGCCAGCAATCCCGAAAAATGAGGTGCATCAGGCGGTGTTCTTCCATTCACCGAAATGATTTACCTTTCCTTATAACCCGGTCGTAAATTTGATTAACTGATATTCTGTCCCCAAGCGAAGCTCCCCGTTGGAATCATTACGATGAAAAATAAGCAAACCAGGCGCTTACCACGCCACCGGCAATGATCGGGACGTAGATCCCGAGGAAAATGACTTTGGCGTTGATTTCATATTTGGCTGAATAAAAGGTCATGAATTCTTTTAACCGGTCGAATCCGCCGAGGGTGAGACAGGCTGCCAGGATCCAGAATGTCGCCAGGCCGGTCGCGAGGCCAAACATGACACCTATATCCCATCCGGAGAAGCTGCCGCGCACTCCCCATGGGACGAGGTATCCGCAAACCATGCCGGCGACGAAAAGCACGCAGGCAATGTTGTTGATCCGTGCGTTTCTTTCCCGAAACGCGGCGTAGAGTTGGTCGTCCACAGCGAGTGTGTCTTTAAATGGCGCTGCTTTGCGAAGAGCTTCCATGACCAGTTCGGCCTTTTCGTCGCCATGCCGATAGTCTTTTCCTTTTTTTCCGAGGTTGCTCATTACGTGAAACTAAAAATTGCGGGGGCGCTTGATTTTGGAATCAAAAAATCGTAGCAAGGATTAACCATGGACGAAACCCTCCAGTATTGCTCGGAAAAATTCGGCCGACCGCCGCGAAAGTTTTACGCTTTTGCGCGCTGGGGATATTTGCGAATTCCTTATCCTGATTGGGTTTTGGAAAATCATGAAGATCCTCTTTTGGCGCTGTGGGGAGGCATGCCAAGATTGAGAAAGGAAGGAATTATCACCTGGGGATATGTGGTTCAGGCAAATTCGCTGTTGTACGCGAAGGGAACCGCCAACTATTCCGGGCTGCTGGTGTATTCGATTGAGGACCCCGGAAACACTGAGCCCGGCGAGTTGAAAAGAGTTGCGGATAGCCTTTATCAACTCAAAGAAACTACTCCTGACGATGAGGGATTAAAGCCGCTGGCAAGGTTTATGGAGGATGGATTTATCCGGATTTTCGGATTTGATGTCCCGGCCTCAATCAGTCCGAATTTGAAGTGTCAGCTTTCATCCACCGTGGTGACGAGAAAGCATTTGCCGGAGGGCTTTTTGAAGTGCTCGTTGATGCCGATTCTGGTTTTGCCTGACGACCCGCAAATAGCGATGCCGCTGCCCTCGCGTTATTGGCCGGGGGATTTTATCGATTGGTGGCAGGAGGACGATTCAAAATCAACTGCGAAGGCGTCGGATCCCGGCGAAATACCGCTTTGTCACAAAAAGCTGCGACTCCAGCGCCCTGAATTGTACGGACTGGCGGGATTGATCGGTCGGATTCGGGCACGCCTTCGAAGACATAACCTAGAGCGGCGTCATATAGAATGGCATCTTATGAACGGTGACAGCCGGGCGGCCGTAGTGATTTCAGTTTCACCTCTAATGGTGGCAGCCTACACTGACGAGTTGGACTGTATCGCGATGCTCCGCTTCGACGATGACTTAAATCTGGTGGATGCATACGGTCTTCGCGCCGGCAGCAGATTACTCACCGTGAATACTTACGCCGATCTCGACGAACGGGATTCCGATTTGTTCCCGGGCCCGGAAGACAGACGCCGATGGAGCGGGTTCACACCGATTATTGCCGATTTTTTAACGGAAGATGAAAACCGCGTGGCGAAACGAAAATTGGAAATTCCGGAAACTGAATGGCAGCGGACGGCGGAGTTGGGAAAAGAATATGCTGAAAAATATCCAGGCGTGGCTCGGGACGGCCGGGCGCTTAATTCGTATTACCCCGCCGATATGATCACGACTTCAGCGGCGGTTCAAAAATGAGTTCGCCCGCGTAGGGACAAACCAAATATTGATTGAAAGGAAATCGCTTTTTCAAGGCCTAAATTACAGCCGCTTGCGGCCCTCGGGTTGGATGGGTATTGAAAGGAATCAACAGGGACAGATTATTAGTCGCGGTGAAGCCCGTCTCCAACGAAAAGCCTACCGCTCCGGGGCACGGCAGTGTCGCGGTCGCCTTCAACGGCGTCGGTTTTGATCCGCCCGCCCCCATCCACATGATCATCAAGGCGCACACCATCGCTCCTTTCGATCATGGCTCCGCTTGTCCCAGACTAATAGTCGACAAAGGTTGGAAGAATTTAAATAAAGCCTGATATTTTAGATTGTTTCTTGAACTGTGAGTCTGTCCCTAAGAATTGCCTAAGAATTCCGTTGTGACGCAGTTGTGGAGGTCAATGACAAAGTTCAAGCCGCTTGCGGCCCTCCGGTTGGATGGTGTGCAAATCACGGCAGAGGTATTCCCATTTCCTTTGCTTTGGCGATGACTTTGCGTGCGCCTTCGTCATCGCCCTCATAGAGCAGCAGGAGGCATTCCTCCACAGCGAGGTCGCCTTTGAGCGGATTCAAAACCCTTTGGAATTCGATTTCAGATCGGATTTGGCTGCGTCTCTGCTTATCGATGAGGTCTTGCTTCACTTTCCCGGGGTTGATTGCATGGATTGTGATCCAATCGTAAATCGAAACCACGTTTTTATAGGTGCTGGCGATCTCTAAACTGATTTCTGCGGCTTGTTTGATGTAGTGATTTTCCTGTAGTTCCGCTTTCAGATTGTCAGGCAACAGCGCCCAGCAAATGCGCGAGATCGGCTGCAGAGATCGACTGGTGGCGAGATACATTTCCTTATAGCCCGGCTCGCTGATCAACTCTTTATCTGCGATCGACAGGCACAGAGCCTGGGCTGTCGTATCGGCAAGATAACAGGGGAACTGTTCACGGATTTTCTGCACCTTCGCCAAATGAGTTTCCAGGTCATCGGGTTGATCGTAGAAGGAGAGACCGACTCCTGCATCGGCCCGGACCAGGGTGAAGTAACGGTGTTCAATCGATTCCGGCGGGAATTTCGAAAGCTGCAATTCCGTCTGTTCAACGATGGCTTGCAACGCACTCAGAGCCACCATGTCTTTGCGACTGGCCCAAACAGCCCGGGTATGATCGGTCCGGTCTGTCCTGTCGAGTTCCAGCCCGTTGATTGAATTTGCTATCCGGGCCATTTGATCATAGTCGCGAAGTAATGCGAAATAGTTGTAGGATTTGAACCAGGAATCCGGGCTCCGGGGCGCAATTGCTCTGACTCGATCAGTCAAAGGACGCGCTTTCTGTATTTCCGGCATGTCTTTGATCTGTTGAATTATCGACTGGAGTTCATCTTCGTTACTGTATAACATATCCAGCATTTTTTCGGAGTACTCGCCGCCGGTTTTCCTGAGATCGAAACGGTTCGCCAGCACGTTAATAATCGCTGTCTCGGTCAAAATGGAAAGAGCGTTGGAAACGATAATCCCGGCATTCGGGTCCAACTCAAGCGCCCGGGCCATTTCCTGGTTGGCTTTTTCGCGATCAGATGGGTCTCCGGTTAATCGAAACAACTCCTGGTAGGCAAGACTGCGATTGTTGAGGGTTATCGGATCGCCGTCTTTTTTAATTAGTCCGGCAACCGCTTCCCGCATGTGGCGAACCGCACCGGGTTTGTTTCCTGCGGCTTTCGCTATCCGGGCTTTTATCGTGGCGAGTCGTATTTGCACATCTACCGCTTCCTGGTCACAAAGCTCCAGCCAGTGAAGAATCCTCCCCGGGTTTTCAACGGTGTTTGCCAGCAACAAAGCCGCACTGTGTTTTTCCTCCGGTTTCTCACTTTTCTGCCAGGCTTCTTCAAAAGATTGAACCGCTGCGTTTCGCTCCCCCAAATCACGCATCGTTTTGCCTACCAGAAGCAAACTTTCGGCGGATCGGTTGTCCAACTCAAGAATCCGATCAAACAAGGCTTTAGCTTCCTCACTCTTACCCAGCTGGTATTGGACCTGTCCCAGTGACAACAGATATTCTCGGTTGCCGCCAAGCTTGTTCGCGAGGATAACAAAGGTTTTCTCTGCATCTTCCAGCTGCCGTCGCCTTGTATCTCCCGGAGGCAGCGTAAGGGCATAATGCAGTTGTGTCACTCCGAGGGTAAAGGCATGGGTTACGACTTCACTGGCCTCCCGAAATCGGGCCAGTGCCTTTTGATAATCTGGATCGCGCTGCATTACTTCCCTGACCTGACTGGTGTATCGTTGCTCCGATTCCGTATCAGTTTCTGTCTCGTCTCCGATGATGAATTGCGATCCGGACTCCCGGTTCAGATTTTGCTGAACCGCCTTTTGAATTCGCTTCGTATGGAACGCGAGCCCCGCTTCCGCTTCACTCAACTGCATGATCTTCGGGCCGACATAGCCTGATAAATATCGAATCGCATCCCGATGACGCCCGGTTTTCAAACAGGCTTCCCCCAGTTGTAGAGAAATTGGGTCTTGCGGCAAAAAAAGGTTTCCGAAGGGCTCAACGAGAGCAAGCATCCCGGCGTACGCTTTTGATTCGTATAAGGCTTCCGCCAACAAGCGTAGAGCCGCGCCGTTTTTCGGCTCTGCATCGATGATTTTTTGATAAATCGCCACACGCCGTGGCAGAAGCTCCTGCTTTAGTGATTCATTTTCACAGAGTAGTTCAAGTATAGAGGCGGCACCGGCTAAATCGGTATCTTCCAAACGGTGTAACGCCTGTTTTCCTTTCTCTATCGAGAGATTCTGCAAGGTTTGATTTTCTGACCCGGCAGCGAACTTCATCAGGCTGATTATCTGCCCGCTCCCGCTGTTTTCAAACGCCTGTTCGAAGACCGCCTCAAGCTCGCTTGCGGCTTCATCCTTATCCGGCCATTTTTCATCAATCACTTTCTGATAGATAGACAATGCCTGTTCATATCGGTTTGACCCGGCTGCCAGTTTCGCTTTTGCCATCGCATGACTCGAAAGCCCTCCGGGACTATTTCTATACTGATTCCATCCGAACAGCGAAATACTTACCGGAATCAGCAACAAAAGAGCGATGTTGCACAACCGGCACAAGCGGGTCAAAGGCTCCCTTCCAAGAATGATCCAGTCTTTACTGTCAGGCGAATCGACGCACCGGTAGGCGCCGAGAGCGAAAACAGGAACGAAAAAGAGAATCAACACATGATCCTTTATCAACGACCCGGTTTCAATGTTCTGTCCCCGTTCCCCTTGAAGACGAAACCCGAAACCCAGTTTTTGCCACAGCGGCGGGATTCGACCTGCCGGTGCTGTTTCAGTTCCACGTGATTCGGAATCCAGCTCTCGCCGATTGATGGCTGCATCTGCCCAGGTTTCGAAACTCTGAAGGGAGTTTCCGGGGGCATCCTCGTTTTTGATGGCTTCAGTTGGCGTCTTTTCTTTGACTTGCTCTTCAGGGGAAACACCGCCATCGGACACTTCGCCATCATTGAGTTCCCGTTCCTTCGGCCTGCGACCAAACCATTCGGGGCTTGAAGGAACAAGGAAAGGAGTTCTGCATTCAGGGCAGGGTGCTTTGGTCCCTATGTCCTCAGTTTCGACTTGGAGTCTGACTCCGCAGGCGGGACAGTTTATGGCAAACCATTCCGTTTCCGAATCCGTTTCTGATTGGGCCGGTTGATCGGCATGAGGCGGAACAACCGGTGCTGGATTATCCGGGATCGTGGCAGGGACTCTGAGATGTGAACCGCAGCCGCCACACTTGATGAGTTTTCCAGCGTGCCCGGAAGTGAGCCTGAGCGCGCTCTTGCACTTGGAGCTTCTTATCAAGCTCATGTTTGATTTCTAACCATTTTTGCGGAGTTCCAGACTGGACTGGAGTAATTTCGTTTCAAGGGCGAATTTCTTTCATTGATCTGCTGCTTTGATGAGGCGCTGAGAGATGATCAACTTTTTCGTCCCTTTTCCCGGCCTCTTCACGGAGTTTGACCAGAAGGTCGAACTTGTAGAAGGGAAAATCGTTCAAATAGGTTACACGAACTATGTTTACCTTGATCAGCAAAAGGGGTCACAGCAAAAGGGGGCAGGTAGTTAATTCTGAGTTTTAAGGAATGCCCTTATCCGTCGGTTCAGTGCCTTTGAATCCGTTTTTCGGAATCGAATGATTTGCTGACTCACATTGCCGGCGCTTTTCATCTTCAACATTTCGGCAATTCGTTTCCGACTCAGTGTCGTTTGTTCTGAAAGTACGGTCGCGATGGCGGCTCTTCTCAGATCGCCCCGAATGGTTTGCTGAAGTTGTTTATCGGACATTTCGAAATGCTGCTTTGCGAATTCCAGTATTTCAGCCCCTCGTTTTTCACAGTGATCCCGGGCCAGTTGCGTCATGCCTTCCCCGGCGTTTTCGACTTTTCTGTCAATGATTTTCCCGAATCGATCCAACAACTGTTCTCGAAATATCTGCGATCCCCAATACCAGCCGCGTTCGAGTGTGCTTTGAAGACTTTGGTTTTCCGGCAGCTCTACACCAGGGTCTTCTCCGGATTCTGACCGTATTGTATCATCGAGTTCCAGCACGTATCGCCGCCGCCCTGCCACGGTGTCCCTGAAACCCAGCATATCCAGGCCTTCGGTGACCTTCGACCGCTCGTTTCTTTTCGAGGGCGCAACGGCATACCATTGGGCCAGACTGCTCCATTGATAGTCAAGTATGGTTTTCTCCATACCATCGATAAACCCCGCCCGGCCGGGATTGAGATGAACGTATTGAATCAGGTTGGTCAAATAGTCGCTGCGATAGTTTGATCCTGCTATTTCCTCGTTTTCAACCAGGATTGACTTGTATCTTCCTGCAAACAGATGGCCACGCAACCGGTTACGGGCATTGATCCTCTGAGTAAAGGTTTGCTGAAACCAGGTCATTCCTGCCACGAGATTGGGTTCCGGAGTCCTGAAAACCAGGTGATAGTGATTTGACATCAAAACCCGGCAATAAACCTCCCAGCCCGTTTTCTCGATAGCGTCTTCAAAAGTCTTGATGAAAATACGGCAGTCTTCGTCGTGAAACACGATCTTTCCACGATGATTGCCCCTGGCCATGACATGATAAACTGCTCCTTCAAATTCTATCCTTGGCAGTCTCGGCATATAAAAGCCTCCTCCGAACCGTCCCGACTGTCAAGATTATCTACCTGCCCCCATTAGTGACCCCTTTAGCCTTTAGTGCCCTTCGGTTCTGGAAGCCACTGATTTGTGAGACTGTTACGGAAAAGCGAAAATTCAATTCTTATTTGCGTATCCAGGACGAAAGACCGGGAAAATCGGTTGTGGTGCATTGGAACATCTGACCAACACCCATTTCGACCCATTTGTTAGGAGAGAAACAATCGGGAACCCTGAAATCGACTTTACTGGCTCAGTGTACCTTGGTGGATTCCACAAACGAATTTAACTCTCGTTTTTCGATTGCATCGAGTGGGCGCGTCATCAATTCTTTGGAATTTCTCCTCTTGTCACTTCCTTCATGATAAACCTGTTCGATGAAGCCGCCCGCCGCAACCATCTTTCTTTTTGGGAGCCATGAAAACTTGATTTCCCCTTCGATCACCCCAGCCGATAAAAAACCGTCTTCTCCTAAATCCGCGAAAAAAGTAGTTCCCTTCACCGCGAGGACAGCCGTAGGAGCCTTTAAAATAAAATTCTTCCTCTCTTCTCGTAGTTTTACCGAATCAATATTCAAGAACAGCTTACCTTTGAGTAACTCTAATTCGTAGGTCGCCGTACGACCCTCCGTTTTGGGAAATCTGATCTCACATCCAGGTTCCAGTCGGATCTTCGAACCATGATTAGTTGTACACTCGAGATGTTCGTTTTCCGCAACTTGGATAATATCCCCAAATCTCACCCGCCCTTTTTGGGCCGCGGTTACGGAAGCAGGAGCGCCTTTAAAATCAGGAACGGGGATCTTGTCAGCTGAAATAATCACGTAATTGCCTTTGATCTCTCTCAGAAAAACAAAAGTCTCCCATTCCTCAAAAATTTTTTTCCAACGCTCCACGTAAGATCGATCAGCTTCTGATAAAAGGACCAGTTTGACTTTAAAAATCAAATTGTCCTTCCTTCGAATCGTCACGGAATCTTCATCAGCGGCGACTAAAGTCGCTGTAAGAACCTTCCCCTCTTGGTTTTTCCAATCCCGCATTTCAGGAACCTGGAACGCGTCGGCGGAAATCAAATTCGAGGCAGTCCACGAAGCACTGAACACGACCAAGTAAAGTATGAAAAAGATTCTCCGCATACTATTAAATTACAACGTCTATCAATAGCGCTTCCAACTTAAAGCAGTTTGCCTGGAATAGCATTAAAATCAATGCGTGGCGGTTGTGGTTTCTTTTATTTTAATCTCCCAGCCTGATGAAACTGCGGAAGTGCGAAGGTTAGCTACGCCCTCTTGCAACCACAAATGGCCTAGACCGTGGTCCCCGCAAACATCGGAGATGTGTGGGCCTGCAAACGGTAAAACGCCCTTGAATTTGGAAATTCCTAAAACCGCACTTTTTTAATCACTGTTTGCCCACTGTCCCAGAAAGCTTTCGACCGGGTTGTCCGGAGACTGAAAGAGGTCCGACCAAAGCGGATCTTGCGCATGGAATTAAGGCCTAGGTCGATTTCGAGCTTGCCCGAAATTTGCGTAGTTCGGATGGCAATTTGCGTCGGTGCAAGTACGGAACTTTTGGATCGGCAGGTGGCAAAGGTCCCCTGGGACGCTGCTGTAAACTTTTTCATTTTGCTTCTTTAATCTTTTCAAGCTGGTAGGGTTTCGTCATGCAACTTCGACTCGAAAATGGCTGTACAATTCATTGCAGCGCGGGTAACTGTTTTCTTCTCGCCTTAGGCTTTTGGGTGGCTCTGACAGTGGAATCTCTCGCCGGGTTGAAGATCTATTACATCCGTCACGCCGAAGCTGGACATAATGTTAAGGAGGAATGGGAATCTGTGCGGAAGAAAGATTGGCCGTCATTTGTAGGCGACCAGGAGAAGTTTACTCCCAGGGGCGAGATTCAAAGAACCGAAGCGATCCGCAAACTCGAGCGGTACGATTTTGACTTTATCGCAGTAAGCCCCATGTGGAGGACTCGCCACACAATTCTGCCCTACCTGAAAGCTACCAAAACCAAAGCCGAGATTTGGCCGGAGCTTCACGAAATGTATGTCAGCTCGATTATCGTTTCACCCGACCTGCCAAAGCACCGGGGCGAAATTCTGGGCAAAGGCGACCGGATAGAGATTCCGGATGCCGAAGCCCGCTATTTTACCTTGCGAAAGGACGGAACAAGAGAGTTTGAATTGCCTGAGTTCAAAAACGGCCATGTCGAGAAGGAAGCAGAGACAGCCGCGGCCCGGGTAATTCTCCAGCGTGTTGCTGATATGATCGGGGAACGCTTCGGCAGTGATGACTCTATACTATTGGTTGGACACGGAAGCAGCGGAAGAGGTCTGCTTCGCTTCCTGTTACATGATCGGTTATCCGGATATCCAGGTATAACAAACGCAGGCGTATGGATGGTGGAACAACAGCCCGATGGCAGGTTTGAGTTAATGATCTATAACGATGTCCCGCTAAAGCGCAACAAGTAGCAGAGACTTCATTCAGAAGTCGGAAGGATCATAAAATTGCGAAACCAAATAATGAGGCAGGCCGCCTCAAATCGTTCAAATCCGGTAGAGGCTAGCGATATATTTTGCGATTTTCCCGAAATCCTGAGATAAACTCGTTCAACTATGAATGTCGTTATCCTTGGAGCCTCGGACAAACCGGAACGTTTCGCTTACAAAGCCCAGAAGAAACTGATCGCGTTCGGTCATGATACGTTCCCGGTCAGCCTGTCCGGAAAGGATATTCTCGATCGCAAAGGATTTACCTCCATTCTGGAAATTCCTGTTGAGGAATCCCCGATTCACACTGCCACGGTCTACCTGAATCCCGGTCATTTTTCCGGAATCGTAGATGACGTTCTTAAGGCTAAACCGACCCGGATTATCTTGAATCCCGGAACCGAATCAGCCGAAATCGAGGAACGTTTCCGTCAGGCCGGGGTTGAAGTCGTGAGAGACTGCACTCTGGTAATGCTGGATTGCGGTACTTTTTAAGGCCGGATTCGGCAAAAATCCTGCTGTTTCCCGGTTGCCGGTCCCTTAATGGGGACAGCGTAGACCCGTATTTGAATTCATTGCAATCGCTGAGATCTTTCAGTCGAGGATATTGCTGTTGCTTTATTTTTCCCAACCAATTGTTACCCACGTTCTTCATTCATGATCAGTCGCAGACAATCTCTCCAAAAGATCGCCACCGGCCTCGGAGCCGCCGCATTTGGATCTTCGATGTTTCCCGAAATCAGTCGTGCAGCTTCGAGCACATCAGGCGGAGGGCCCCGGAGGGTGATTTTTTTCCTGCAAAACCAGGGATTTGATCCTGCGACCTGTATTCCGGCCGGAATGACCAGCAGCGTATCGCTCGCCAAAGCCGTATTGCCGGAGCCAATCAAAGCGCTGGAGCCTTTTAAAGAAAAATTGCACATTATCAACGGTCTGCACGGCAAACACACCAGCCCGTCCCACAGCGCCTTCTTCGGGGCGCTCGGCGGTTACCGGGGTAGTGACGGCGTGCCACCCAGTGCCAGCACAATTGATTACGAACTGAGCAAGGTACTGCCCGAAACTCTCCTTCCACACCTTTGTATCGGCATGGATTCCATGGAAAACATGACGGCAAAACCGACCGTTGCCAACCTGTCTGCCCGCAGTGCCGGCAGCCCGATTTTCATGCATTCCAACCCGAATCACTTGTACCAGATGCTTTATGGAGGCATCTCCCGGGGCGACATCCGCAGTCACCATGAAGCCCGCTCCGGTATGCTGGAGAGCATCGAAAAAATGGCGGCAGCCAAAGGCGAGACCCTGCCACTGTCCGACAAACAACGTTACGGGGAGTTTGTTCAAGGCTTCAACGACATGAACGGCCTTCGCGAGCGCCTCGGCAATGTTTCCGATCACTTGCGAAACTTTGCACCGGAAGTGGATGAACGTTATTCGAAACCCAAATTTGAAACCGACTGGCATGACATTCTCCTCGATCTGGGAGTATCGGCTCTCAAATCCGGCATCACCAGTGTGCTGACGATCGGATCGGGTCGGGGTGAAATTTTTGGAGCGTGGAAAGGCCTCGGTATTGAACAGCAGGGACATAATCTCGGTCATATGCCGCAGCCGGACAACCCGATCTGGGTTAAAATCCGTCAATACAACAGCCGCATGCTGGTGAAACTCATGGAAGAACTGGAAAGCGTCCCGGAGGGCAGCGGCACCATGATGGACAACACTCTGATTGTCTATACCAGTAACAATGCGGACCGCCAGCACACCAGTGGTGCCAACTGGCCGGTGATGCTGCTCGGCAATTGCAACGGGGCTTTCAAATCCGGTTGTTTTACCCAACTGAACGGCCAGCGCCCGATCAATGCTTTATACACCTCGATTCTGAAGACAACCGGAGTGGACGTTGACCGTTTCAATATGACCGAAAAAATGGCTGCTAAATTTGACTCCGGCAGTGGACCTCTCAAAGAAATTCTGACATGATCCGGGTTCCCCTCACCTTCCTGGTGACGGCTGTCGCAACCATCCTGAGTATTGTAGTTGAGGCAGCCGACTCTCCTTATACACCTGGCAAGCCTGTCCACGGCGACTTCGAGACTTTCGGGGCGACGTTCCTCGAAAACCATTGCTACGAATGTCATGATGATGACGTCAGCAAGGGGGATCTGAACCTGCTCGAACTGGGGCCGGCAGACGAAACCAACGCAGCGATCTGGAAGTCTGTCTGGGCCCAGGTGGCGCTCAAAGAGATGCCGCCCAAAAAGAAGGAGCAACCCGAAGTGGTTACTAGGCTTCAGTTTACTGACTGGATTGTCGGTGAGCTGCAACGCGTCATGGAAGACAAAGGTGGCTTTCACGCTCATCAGGACCCTCATAAAGGAAATTTTCTCGACCATGATCTACTTTTCGGGCCGCTCCCCGAAGGGATTGAACTGGAACCGACCTCGTCCCCGGCCCGAATCTGGCGGGTGACGCCTCAGGAGCATATCACACGGCTCAATGAATTGATCAACACCGAGCCGGAATTTGACCCGGAGAAACCCGGAGTCCGCACCCATGGAGATGTCGTACCCACCAACCATGGTGGCGAGTTGAAACTCTATTTTGGAACCGACCGGATCATCAAATGGGCCGGGGGCACCGTAGCCTACGCCACAGCGGTAAAAAGCGTTCCCGTGGTTTTGTCCTCCGCCCATCTACATGGATTGGAGAACTACCCGGATTTTTACACCGTCAACAGCGCTGAAGCGACCCAGATCCTCGGAAAGGCGGAAGATATCCTCCAATATATGGCTTTTGGACCAATGAGCCTCGTCAAATTTCCCGAGCAAATCACTGACAATCCCGCAACCTACGACAAGGTGAAACCTCCCGGTGATCTCCGGGGCCTGCCCACCGCCATTGTGTATAACACCAAAGTCGTTCGACCATTGACTCCGGTATACGACTTAATGAAGGAACCGGAAGTCAGCGATGAACAGTTGCGGGCTACGATCAACTACCTTTTTGAAGCTCTTACCTTTCGCCCTCCTTCACAGAAGGAATCAAATGACTACCTGAAACTGGTGAACGACACTATCACCAAGGTAGGCAAAGAAGACGGGGTCTTTATGGGCCTTTCTTCCCTGTTTCTCGATCGCGACGCGTTGTTTCGTCCGGAACTTGCCGAAAAAGGTAAACCGGATGAACACGGACGAGTCATGCTTCAGGACTGGGAACTCGGTCTTGCAGTGAATCATTCGCTTCGCTACATCAAACCGGATGAGGAGCTCCGCAAGGCGATCCTCGAAGGCCGCATGCGCACCCGCAACGACGTAAAAAGAGAAGTCACCCGACTGCTTGCCGACGAAAGTATCCGGAAACCGAGAATACTGCGTTTTTTCCGCGACTACTTCGACCATGATCTGGCTGGATACATTTGCAAAGACAACGCAGCCCTGGCCCGGACAGGTGTCTCCACACGGGGCGCTTCACACTACCGCGCCATGTTCGACTCAACAGCCAGTACTGATCGCCTGATCGAGTTGATTCTGGAAGAAGATAAAGATGTTCTCAAACAACTTCTGACGACTCAAAAAGTGGTCGCAACAAAATCGGATAATACCTATTTTGGAAGAAGGCATACCAAAGAAGAACGGGAAGCTGCCGTTGCGGCAAAAAAGAAAGCAGAACAGGAAGCTATCAGGAAGGAAGCTGCTGAGCTTGCCGCTATACAAGCAAAGCTTACAGAACTCGAGGCGGCGACTACGGAAAATCCGAAGGACAAAGCTTTGCAAAAAGCACTGGACCGCCAGAAACGACTCCTCGCCTCGATTACCAAAAAGATCGCCGCGGCGAAGAAAAGCAGGAAACGGGGTGAAGGAGCCAATGTAGATGTGGCCGAAGTAAAACTGACCGGTCCACCAATCTACGCCCGTGTAAGCAGACCTTCTTTCGGAACCGGCTCGATGAAACCTGAGCGCATTCTGGCTACCGCCCCGGAGGGTCAGCGTCTCGGCATCCTGACACACCCGGCATGGCTGGTCTCTCACTCGGATGCCATGGACAATCATGCGATCCTTCGTGGCCGCTGGATCCGCGAACGACTTCTGGGTGGCGGGATTCCGGATGTTCCAATCACGGTTGATGCGATGCTTCCCGACGAACCCCAAACCACCCTTCGTCACCGGATGCGTGTAACCCGGGAGAAATACTGTTGGACCTGCCACGAAAAAATGGATCCCCTTGGTCTACCGTTTGAGATGTACAACCATGCCGGGCTGTTTCGCACTATGGAATGGGATGAACCCGTCGACTCTACCGGGGAAATTATTGAATCCGGAGATCCCGCTATTGATGGTCCTGTTGCTAACGCCTTCGAAATGATCCACAAACTTGCCGAAAGCGAACGTGTCGAGCAGGTATTTGTCCGTCACGCCTTTCGCTTCTGGATGGGACGTAACGAAACTCTTAACGACGCTCCGGTCTTGCAGGCAGCACACAAAGCCTACCGTGACAGCGGGGGCAGTATGAAAGCTTTGATCACATCGCTGGTGACATCCGATGCCTTTTTGTACCGGAAAGTGGAGAAATAGCCGGTTAACAACGTTCCTGTGATTTGCACAACATGTGCAGTGATTCGATCAAAATAGGACGGGCAGCAGGGAAATAAGGGAGGAAGGTGTAGAAAGTAGAAATACCCAACACCATGAAACCAATCAGCAGCCCGACAAACACAGAGCTTTCTCAACTCGAAACCGAAGTCGAAACCGCTACTCTCAATGATATCAATCTACTCGATCTGGATTGCCATCGCGCGATCGACGAATTGCACCGACAGTGCAATTCTCTTGATAATTCTTTTGCAGAAGCGGCCGAAAGACTGGAGGACTCCGCTAAATTTTCCAAAGACACACTCAAAACGGTACAAAAGCGTCTGGGAGAACTGAATTACCTGTTGGCCGAAGAAAACATCAATGATCCGGCTGTTCTGGACAGCCTGAAAAGCCGAATCCTCGAAGCAATGGAACAAGCGGAAACCGCTCTGCATAAATTGGCTGATACGTTTCATTCCAGTGGTGATTCGAGCTTACCATTCATCACCTATTCCAAACTGTTCCGTGAACGTCTTGAACTGGTTCGCATCCACCTGCTGCACGATGCGGACACTATATCCGAGGGCTTTAGTCGAATCCGATACGCGATGGAATCGTCCCCCCCTTCAGAGGCAAAAGAAAGCCATCTGACCCTTCATGAATATCTGGAAACTTTCGGCAAAGATGCCGGATATTTCTTAAATGTATTCTTTCAGAATCCCGATGTTGGGTGCCGACCGAAAAGTTGGGACCATGATTAATGCCGTTACAGGAATAAAGGCAAGGTAACTTCAATACCACGTTTCATGATCACAGTGGAAACAAGATTGGAATCGGTTGCTTCCACTTTCATCAAATCAAAAAAATACCGGTTCCAAACAAAATTTGCACATCTTAAAGAACTTCACGCCTTGCCGTTGTGATCAAACCAGCCAGGGTGAGGGAATGAACCGAACCCTTAAGATCTACCGACTTTTTCCCTTTGGATTGCTTTTGGCATCCTTGGTCAGTTGCCAGTCGACCAAACGCTCCAGTGCAAATCTTCCGCCGGCGCCTGCCGATCCGCAAGTGTTTGGAAGGACGGTTCGCCCTGTGCTGGAGCATCGATGTATTCATTGCCATAACAACGAAAAACCCAACGCAGGTCTCAATTTTCAAAACCCCTCTCTCCTCTACACGCTGACTGAAACGGGTCGTTTCATTGATCCCGGCAGCCCGGAAACCAGCCGGATCTATATGGCTATCATCAAACCCAATACGCACCCCGGTGCAATGCCGGGTGATGGCTGGGGCATTGACCTCGAAGACCTCCAGGGCTTCCGGACGTGGATCAAAGACGGGGCCCCGTGGCCGGAAGGCAAAAACGGTCAACTGGAGGTAAAAGACTATCAGGTTAAACTGGATGACTACCCGTGAGTGAGCCGCAAATCGACGCTGCCCGAATCGGAATCTGCCTTTCCAATTATGGCCGCCTACAAGCTTAAAGCAGCCGGTCATTGCCACGATCTCGTCATTGATTACTACCGCATTCGGACTTCACGTACTACCTGGCTCCACAATGCACAGGGTCACAGAGAAAGCAGTGACATTATCGTGTCAACGGAAGTGGCCTCAAACCGGGACTGATCACCGCAAATGTCGAGGATTTGATCCGACCCGCCTCCAGGAATCTGGCTTCGGAGATACCTCTCAAATTTTTCCAACAGAAGCGGAATGCCTTCCTCCCTGCGACGTCGATGGCCCACCGGATAATCGACCTCGACTTTTTTCGTAGAGCTTCCATCCTCGAAAAACACCTGAATGGCATTACCAATCGAACGCTTTTCCGCTTCCATATATTCTCGGGTAAATCTTTCATCCTCGATACATACCATTTTACCGCGAAGCTCATCGATACGGGGATCGGACGCTATATCATCTTCGTAATCTTCAGCGGTGAGTCGTCCGAAAATCAATGCAACGGCTACCATATACTGCAGGCAGTGATCACGGTCAGCGGGGTTATCGAGCGGACCTGTTTTGTTTATGATCCGCAGGGCCGATTCCTGAGTATAAATTTCTATCCGTTGGATTTCACTGAAACGGCCACCAACCTGAGGATGCAGAAGCAGAGCCGCTTCCACTGCCGTTTGAGCGTGAAACTCTGCCGGAAATGATATTTTGAAAAGAATATTCTCCATCACGTAGGTATCGAAACCTCGGGAAAAACGGAGATCGGACCCTTTGTATAGAACATCCTGAAAACCCCATACCGGTGCAGTAATCGCAGTCGGGTATCCCATTTCGCCACGCTTTGCGAGCAAAGCAAGAAACAGACCCCGGGATGTAGCATCACCAGCCGCCCAGGATTTTCGCGAACCTGTATTGGGAGCGTGCCTATACGTCCGTAGAGAGCAACCATCCAGCCAGGCATGAGAAACCGCATTCAAAATTTGCTGTCTGTCGCATCCAAGTAGTTGCGCAGAGACAGCGGTGGATGCAATCCGGACCAGCATGACATGATCGAGACCAACACGATTGAAAGAATTTTCCAGAGCGATGACTCCCTGTATTTCGTGAGCCTTCACCATAGCCACGAGAATATCGCGCATTGTGAGTTCGCGACCTTCTGCGCGAACCAGATAATCCGCCAACCCGAGAATGGCGCCCAAATTATCTGACGGATGCCCCCATTCCGCTGCGAGCCAGGTATCGTTGTAATCCAGCCAACGAACCATGGCACCAATATTCCATGCGGCTCGAACCGGATCCAATTCGTAATCCGTCCCCGGAACCCGTGCCCCTCTTCCGGGAACATCCGCTCCCGGCACAACAGGTCCGAGCAGTTTGGTACAAGCGGAATATTGCAACGCATAAAGA
>JARGOZ010000158.1:10795-17663 GCA_029213025.1 Verrucomicrobiales bacterium | reverse complement strand
CGGAATCCACGCACTCCCGCCTGTTTGAGCGATAACATCGTTTCGACGACATCCGGCGCGGTTTCATCGACTACGGCGACACCTCCGAACACACCCGGATGAGCTTTCATCATATCGAGCATGTAGGAATTATCGAATCCGTAAAAACTCATCTGGATGAGTACGATTCGCCCCACGCCGGCCGGTTTGGAATGAGCAAACAATTCCTCCGGCGTGAACGACGGAGGTTTCATCTGATCTACGGTGTACTCGTCCGATATCGGATAGGCCGAGGTATCCGGCGTCCAGACATGGACATGAGCATCGATATAGCGACCGCTTTCCTCAGCGGTGGCAACAGCGATGCCTCCGGCTCCTGCCGTAACTAAAAACCGGCGTCGAGTCTTCACTCTTTTCCTTTCAGACCGCTTTCCGCGAGTTTAATGAAATCTTCCCGTGCCGCTTCGACTGCTGCAGTGGGACCGGTCATTTTCAAAAAGGCAGGTCCTCCGTCGCTGGGCAGAATAGCCGCTAAAACCGAATAGTCTTTTCGCTGCACCCGGTTGCCGGAGAAAGGTCCACCCATGGAATCTTCAAAAGTTCCTTTGCCGGTGAAATAAACGATCTCCCTGCCGTTTACGGTTTTCTTTTCAGTATTCGTTTCGGCATCACCGACGAACTGTCCTTTCCAGCGTTCTATATTGGCATCAATCCCGCCGGCTCCACCAGGCCCGAAGTAAAAGAAGACGACATCAACATTTTTCAGATTTTCGTCCGATTGCTTGTAGGTCAACTGCCCGGCACGCATCGAACTCGTCACAGCCTGTCGAATCCAGGGAGCTGCGTAGGAAAAAGAAAATTCCCCGGCCTTTATCGGCTCATTCTTCGCCTCTTCAGCAACGGCGAACAGGCTGATTCCGGCAACGGCCGCTATGATCAATGTGGATACTGTGCTTCTCATACCCCGAAATTCTACATCGGGAGTCGCGCGAAACAAGTGGCCCTTTTCATGAATCAGGGCCCATCATCGGGGTGGATTTTTTTAAAAAACTAAACAAATCGGGCCATTTAGTCATATTAAACTTTAAATTATTATGTTGAATACGGATTTTATGGATTTAACTTATTGTTATATTCCTCATAACTAATCCAACATGTTTAAAAAGCAGCCATCCCTTGCTATCGGGCTTGTCAGTCTGAGCCTGCTGGTCACGATTATCGGGACCCTGATCGGATTGGGTATGGCCTACACCTACCAACTCAATGAGGAACAAAAAGACGCGGAAACTGCGGTAGCCCGCATGAGCACAGATTTAGCCGGCGAACTCCTGCAAAGTGGATCGACCGGCGAGAAAATGGTGACTCTCTGTGATCGCTATTTCGCTGCTCTGGAAAAACTGCCCTACCCGTCTACAAACCTGCATATTTTCGTCATAGCCAAAGACAACGGGGCGTTTCCCCACCTGTATGCCAAAGGTTTACCGGCTTTACCGGCCGATTCTCCCCCACCGCTCGACAAGAGCTATCTGGCAGGATTTGGCGGTATGGCTTATCATGAGGGATTTGAAAAAGTAACATCCGCCATCGAAGCGGTAGGATGGTTTTTCGGGAACAAAACTCCCAAAAAATTGCTTTCTGTTGCTCCGGTGACGCTGAAAGAGGGGCGGGTGACTCCGATGGTCGTCGTCTTCGAAGTTCAGTTGGATAAGTCAACGTTTTCCGGACGCCGGCTGCTGAAAGGCCAACACCTTTGGCCGCTTTTGCCCCTGTTGCCGATGCTGGGTGCCCTGATTTTCATCTCCTGGTGGATCACCCAGAAGTTAAAAGGTCTTTCAGAAGGGATGCATACCGTGGCAAAAGGGCGCTACGATCTGCGGCTCGGCGAAAAAGGTCCGCCGGAAATCGAGGCGGTTCACAACCGGTTTAATCAGATGGCGAAAAGTCTGCAGGCGACGTCTGATTCCTACTCGGAGACGATCAAAAAACTGCAAGTGGCTCAAAAACAGGCCGAGGTCGCCAGGGAAGCCAAATCCGACTTTCTCGCCAATATCAGCCACGAGATCAGAACTCCGATGAACGGAATCATCGGCACGGCCAGTCTGTTGGAGGAAACCCAACTCTCTTCAGAGCAGAACGAGTTGGTTCACATCATCACCAGCAGCGGTCATTCACTGGTCCATCTGATTAATGATGTTCTGGACTTCTCCAAACTGGAATCCGAAAAAATGGTGCTGGAAAACCGGCCTTTTGATTTGATCGATCTGATCGAGGAGACGATTGACCTATTCAGTTATCAGGCCGCAGACCGGGGTCTCGACCTGATGTACCACGTCGAAAAACAAACACCATCCTGCATTTTCGGCGACCGGGAAAGACTCAAACAGGTTTTGGTAAATCTGATAGGAAATGCCGTGAAATTCACTCCCGAAGGGGAAATTGTCGCTTCAGCCCGGGTTTCAACGATGAAGAAGGGCACAACCGAACACCCGGTTCTGTATTTGGGCATCCGCGACAGCGGCATCGGAATCGCTGAGGAGAATCTTGTGAAAGTCTTCGAAGCCTTTACCCAGGCGGACGCTTCGACCACCCGAAAGTTTGGCGGAACCGGGCTGGGATTATCCATCAGCCGGAAAATCTGTCGCCACATGGGCGGGGATCTTGTTGTGGAAAGCGAACCCGGCACCGGGTCGGAATTTCGCATTGTGCTGCCCTTTAGCGAAGTTCCACAGCAGGGCACCGTGCGGCCGCAGGATAATCCGGAAAACATCGCTCCTTTGGTCGGAAAACGAGTCATCATTCTCTGTAAAAACCGGACTTTTTCCGAGCTGATCCAGTTTAATTGCCAGAGTTGGAAAATGGAGGCCCATATTTCCCCGCCATACTCATCGGCGGTAGTCGACCAAATCGTCAGCTACCATCCGGATGTCCTGTTCTTTGATTTGAAAGGAACCGAAGGCGATGCCAATGCGAAAATCCTTCTCCAGCGCCTGTATCGCGCCGGGATCCCTACAGTGCTGCTAAAGCATGTCGGCGAAAAAACCCAAATCAAAGATGACCACCTTCCGCCCGCAGTGATTTCGGTGTACAAACCTGTCTCTGATACCAAACTTTTTGAGGCTCTGATTCATTCCATCGTGAAAAAAAATCAGGCCCACCACGCGCCGGATCCCGGAGACCGTCCCGCGAAAGTGCTTACCCGTGAAGAGGAAATACAGGAAACGAAGAGGTTTGCTCAGAACTATCCGGCCAGAGTACTGATTGTGGAAGACGTCCAGATCAATCAAAAGATTGCCACTATGGTTCTTCAAAAAATGGGCTACACCCAAATCGAGGTGGCCAACAACGGCAAAGAAGGCGTGGATCGTGTGCTCAAAGGCGGTATCGATCTCATTTTCATGGACCTGCAGATGCCGGTCATGGGCGGCGAACAGGCCTGTGTGGAAATCCGGAAATGCTTCAATCTCGAACGCCAGCCGGTAATTATCGCTATGACGGGCCACGCTCTGGCCGGGGTCAAGGAATCCTGTATCACAGCGGGGATGGATGCCTTTCTGACCAAACCGATCAGCATCGATGACGTCAAAAAAGGCATCATCGAAAGTTTCCGCAAACATCCCGACCCGAAAGTCGCGCTTTCCTGATACCATCGGGCTGCTAAAAAGCCGGCGTGTTCCGAACACCAAAAAAATCATCTTCCAACTTGCAAATATTCCTATATGGTTATATTTGCACTCATGGAATCTTCATCACACAATCAAACTTCCTCCGGTTTAACAGCTCCATCCTGGAGTCCTTACGTTGTTGGGATCGGGATCGGAGTTCTGAGTTGGCTGGTATTTCTTATCGTCGACAAGCCTCTCGGGATGTCTACCGAGGTATCGAAATTTTCCGGAGGTGTGGCCAGCCTTTTCGTAGGTATGGATAAAGTTGTTGAGAACCCCTACTGGGCATCGACGACTCCCGCTTTTGGATACAGCACCGTGTTTCTGATTGCCACGGCTGCCGGTGCCTTTCTCAGTGCTATATTGAGCGGAACACTCAAGATCGAGACCGTCCCCCGGGTTTGGCGCGAGCAGATCGGAGGTTCCCCGGCAGGCCGCGCGCTCGGCGCTTTTCTCGGCGGAGCCGTTCTTTTATATGGTGCCCGGATGGCGGGAGGCTGCACCAGTGGTCATGGAATCAGCGGAACCCTGCAGCTCGCGGTCTCCGGCTGGCTTTTCTTCGCCGTCCTGTTCGCTTCGGGAATCGTGACGGCCAAACTCATGTTCCGGAAATAACCTCATTGTACCCTGTACAGTCCCGGACTGTACCCTGTTGAATCAAACAAACTATAGAAAAAATGAATTTACCTATATCAACCTCATCTACCGCCGGACTGATACTGGCCGGTGTATTCGGCCTGATCTTCGGAATCCTTTTACACAAAGGTCGCGTTACAAACTACAACGTTATCGTCAACATGTTTCGCTTCAAAGACTTCACGGTTCTGAAGGTCATGCTCAGTGCGATTGTCGTTGGCGGAATCGGTGTCTATATCATGATGGCGGCCGGACTGCTGGAAGGCTACCATATTAAACCAACCAATGTAGCCGGACTTGTCATCGGCGGAGCCCTGTTTGGTATCGGCATGGTTGTATATGGATACTGCCCCGGGACAGGTGTAGCCGCAGTGGCGACAGGAAGTGTGCATGCCCTGATTGGTTTCCTGGGCATGCTGGTCGGCGGTGTTTTTTACGCGCTGAGTTACCCGTGGGTGAAAGCTCACATTCTCAACGTTGGTGATTTCGGCAAAGTCCGCCTGCCGGAAGCCAGCCATATACCCGAATTTATCTGGTGGATTGTGATCGCGGCAGGAAGCGTGTTCCTGTTCAAAATTCTCCCCAAAGCAGAAAAGCAATCTGAATAAATCCTTCGGATAACAAAATAGAAAACCTCCCTGCGGCTTTAGACCTGCAGGGAGATTTTTTTATTCTTTCTACGCACCGTCTTCACTTGGTGCCGACATGTGTTTCGATATATAAGCGGGCTCGCCCATCCGCTCCAGCAAGTTCAACTGGAGCTCCAGCCACCCCATGTGCCCCTCTTCATCGAGAACGATTTTCTCGAAAATCGTGCGTGAACCTATGTCCCCGTTATCGGAAGCTTCACGGGCGGCGGATGTATAAAATTCGATTGCCTCTTTTTCGTCGGCCAAATCGAGTTCAAACATCTCTTTGAGACCCTTCGCCAGAACCGGTGTCTTCTGCAATGCCAGTTCAGGGGTGCCGTTCAGAAACAATATCCGGGAGATAAATTCGTCCGAATGCCCCAGTTCCTCAGTCATTTCCTCCCGCATCTGACTGGCAAGTCGATCGAGCCCCCAATCATCCAGAACACTCGCATGCAACTGATACTGATGACAGGCCGTTAGCTCCATTGACAGGGCGTCCTGCAGATTTTTGATGGTATTTTCACTATTCATAGTTTGGTACTCTCATGATACCAACTAACCACCTGTTTTCAGTACCGGGACACCGCCGAATTTCATTGCATCCTTTTACGGTGTAGCCGCAGTTTTAAAGCGAATCGGATAGCTCACGGCCTGGAACCCCTGCTCTGAGCGAAAGTTCTTATAACTATCGGAATTAATACTCAAAAAATAGTCGTGGCTGTGACGAAGTGTAACCGGTAGAACTACTGTTTTGGAATCAATCCATCTCGGTCTACCGGTGACTTCCGGATAGTTGGAACCACCTCCCACGAAAGAAAATCCGGAGGGATCCATCGGACGATCAAATTCGATCCGGATTTCTTTTGTATCCGGCGACACGGTTCGGTCTCCATTATCAGGACTCGCAGCCACCACTTTGGGGCGGTCCGCCAACTCGTTAATCATAACTTTTAATAACGTTCTATCATGGGAGACGGCTTCGGGGAACCCGTCTTTTATCGCAGCGAAAATTTCACCGGCCTGTTTTGTTTTTCCCTGAGCCTGATAGAGATGCGCGAGAAAGAAGCGGGCATACGGTCCAACCTGAACGCCATCCGGGTAGTAACAATCGCTATAGTTTTCAATTGCTTCTTTGAGCCATTTCTCCTTGTCGTGATCCGTTTCCGACCTCCTACCCAACAGCAAAACGGCACAGCCGGTCCGGTTGCTGCCTGGAAATGCAGTTACAAACTCTTCGAGTTCCTCCAGAGTTCCGTTCACCGCTTTTCGATACCTCGCTTCGATTTCGAGGAATTCTTTTCGGGCATACCTGCCCCGATCCATTTCAGCGCGGGCAGCGGCTGAGTCTCTATTTTTGCGAAGCGTTTGCTCTGCAGCTTTGCGTTTCAAAACCGGATCGGTCAAAGCTTCCAGCTCTCTCACTCTTTTCTTCAATACCTCCAGTTCCGTGACTTCGGCTTTGGCAGACTCCTTGTCACTGGCGACGATTTGATCGGAAGGCGCCACGAAAAACCAGAGACTTAAAGCAATCGCCAAAGCCAGGGAAAAAGATCCCCGGGAAAAACGCAGCGGAGGGCTGATTTGCAGAAGGCGGTGAACCCGCTTTGCCAACTCGCTGGATACATCGCTCGCCGCTGCCAGCTGCAACAGGCCGGCCGGATCAGGGTTCATCCGGGAAACCGCAACAAGTGTCTCTGCATAACCGGCCCGGGAAGCTCCGGTCGACACCACTATGTCATCGCAGGCATGCTCTCTTTCCCGGTCCAGCCAGCGACTCAAAATCCAGACCGCTGGATGGAAAAACAAAATGGTTTCCGTGAGGCGCTGCAGAAAAATCAGCCGGTGATCGTTCCTCTGGATATGGGCCAACTCGTGAGCGAAAATCATTTCGAGCTGTTCTGTCGTCATGTGATTCAGCGAAGCTACGGGCAGCAAAACCACCGGCCGTAAAATCCCCAC
>JARGOZ010000158.1:0-10785 GCA_029213025.1 Verrucomicrobiales bacterium | reverse complement strand
CGAGCGGACTCGAAATCAATTCACTCACCCCCGGCACTACACGGCAAGAGATCTTCATTCGCTTTTTCACATCCCGGAAAGATTTCAGGAGCTCGGTACCGGGCAGATTTTCACAACTCGCCGCCAGCTTGCGACTTATACTCAGACCGAAAAACAGTCGCAGCGTCATCAGCAAAACACCGAACCCGTATGCTCCTGCCAACCATTGAGCGAGCACGTTTGGATGGTTCCCGGAGCCGGAATAGACCGGGGCGGACGAAGCCGAATTCTCTCCGGTTGAAGCTATTGATGAATCAGTTATTTTTGCAGCCACACCTGTGTCCGCCTGAGGAAAAACGGTTGGTATCAAATCGATGCGATGCAGATTCAACCCGACAGGAATCGATACGAGACACAGCAGCAGTCCGCTAAAATATAACAGCGCTTTGTACCGGGACTCCATCCGGCCAAATACAAGTCCAACAATCCATATCGCCGCCAGGATCACAAATCCCACCCAAAGAGAGAACAACAGAGCGTCTAAAATTCGCTCAGGCGACGGCATGATTTGGATCATATTTGTATTCATCTGCTTTTTTCTTCGTTTTCTTTTTCCTTCCGAATCAACGCTTCGAGCTTTTCGTATTCGTCTTGAGAAACCGACTCCGACTCCAGCAAACTCAATACCAGAGACTTAGCGGATCCGTTAAATACCCGATTCAACACATCATCAAGGATCCCCAGTGAAACCTCTTTCTCCTCGACCGCCGATTCGAAAATGTAGGAGTTTCCGTGCATGACTTTCGACAAATACTCCTTTTCCACCATCGTATTCATCGTTGTCACAACCGAAGTATGGGCCAGGGGACGATTTGCCTCTTTCTCAAGAAGTGATCTGACGCCACGCACCGGCATGGCCCCGTTTTTCCACAGGATCTTCAGGATAATAAGCTCCAGTTCAGTGGGAAATCGTGATTTTGGTCTCGCCATCGCTAATTCTTTTCACATTGTTATACCTTCTATTTAATTAGAAGGCAAGATTTTCCTGTTGGTCTGTCGCAGGTTTATCACGTCATACTACGTCGCGGCCGCTTTTGACTTTTCAACGAATCGTAGCATTCTGTCGACGGTCTTTTTATGATCGCAATTTTTCTTTTACTCGCTTTCATTGCCCCGGCTATGGCAGATGACTCACCTCCTCAAGCAGCAAAGAAAGACCACCGTCATTCCGAACACGGAGTAATCCGGGAAGACCCATGGTATTGGCTTCGTAACCGGGAAGATCCCGGGGTCATCGAATATCTGCAGGCCGAAAACGCCTACACCGGAAAGCAAATGCACGACACCACCCTGCTCCGGGAAACTCTTTTCGGGGAAATCAAAGGCAGGATCAAACAGGATGACAACAGCTACCCGGTGAGATGGAAAAACTACCTGTACTATCGACGCTACGAAAAGGGTTCACAATACCCTCTGCACTGTCGAAAATCCGCCCTGTCGGAACAGGCTGAAGAAGAGATTTCCTTCAACGTGCCGGAGATGGCGACGGGACACGATTATTACGAACTGCATCCCGGAGAGGTCAGCCCGAACGAAAAATACCAGGCCTGGTCGGTCGATACCGAAGGACGCCGAATCCACACCCTGCGGATCCTCGATCATTCCACTGGCAAACATCTCCCCGATGTCATCAAAAAAGTCGATGGCGGTCATGCCTGGGCGGCCGATTCCCGAACGTTATTCTACTCGAAACAGGATCCGGAAACATTGAGAACCTATCAGATCTGGCGTCACAAACTCGGCACCGACGTTTCCGAAGACGTTTTGATATATGAAGAGACGGACGAGACATTCGATTGCTATGTCACCTCAAGCAAATCAGGGAAATATATCATTATCGGATCTTCCCAGACGATTTGCGATGAATACCGCTTTCTCGCTTCCGACGATCCGGAGGGTAGCTTCACCCTTTTCGCGCCGAGAAAACGCGGACTGGAATATGATATAGGTCATTACGGCGACCATTTCTATATCCGCACCAACAAAGACGCCGAAAACTTCCGGATCATGACCACTCCGGTCGATGCCACTACCGAAGAGAACTGGCAGGAAATCGTTCCCGGCCGAAAAGAAACCTACCTCGAGGACTTCGAAATTTTTGACAATTATTTACTCACTGTCGAGACCGAAGAAGGGCTTACCAAATTCCGGGTGCGGGATTTACAAGGCGAACTTTCCCATACCGTGGACTTCGGCGAACCCACCTACGCTGCCTGGACCTCCAACAACCTGCGATTCGAAACCGAATGGCTGAGGTTCAACTTCAGCTCCCTGAAAACCCCGCAAAGCCTTTTCCACTACAACCTCCGTACGAGGGAGAAGAAGCTGCTCAAACAAACTCCGGTCCTCGGCGGGTTTCAATCTTCCCATTACAAGACAGAAAGATTCTTTGTCACAGTCCGGGACGGCGTAAAAGTCCCGGTATCGCTGATCTACCGGAAAGACAATTTCAAGAAAGACGGCTCGAACCCTTTGTTGCTCTATGCCTATGGTTCCTACGGCTACAGTATGCCTGCCTCGTTCGACAGCTATCAGTTCAGCCTTCTTGATCGAGGTTTCGCGTACGCTATTGCTCACGTGCGAGGCGGCGAGGAAATGGGTAGACCGTGGTATGAAAACGGAAAACTCCTGAACAAGAAAAATACATTCACCGATTTTGTCGACTGCGCAAAATATCTGATCGACGGGAACTACACAAGCGCTGAAAAGCTGTGTGCCAGCGGCGGCAGTGCCGGCGGTCTTTTAATGGGAGTCGTGGCCAACGAAGCTCCGGAGCTATTTTCCGCCATTATCGCCGATGTTCCCTTTGTTGATGTAGTCACCACCATGCTGGACGAAAGTATACCTCTCACTACCAGCGAATATGATGAGTGGGGAAACCCGAATGACCGGAAGTACTTTGACTATATGCTTTCCTATTCTCCCTACGATCAGGTTCGGCACGGGGAATATCCGGCCATGCTTGTGATCGCCGGTCTTCACGATTCCCAGGTGCAATACTGGGAACCGGCGAAATGGGTAGCCAAACTCAGAGACCGGAAAACAGATAACAACCTGTTGCTACTGAAAACCCAAATGGAAGCCGGACACGGTGGCGCATCAGGTCGCTTTGAAAGCTATAAAGAAAAGGCCTTCGAACAGGCTTTCCTCCTGAAAATCGTCGGTAGGAAGTGAACTAAAAACTTTTGCTTTGCTTTGTCCTTGTTTTCAACATGGATATCCTGGTCGAGACGACTCACAAGCTTCACTATGTGACCAATTTTTTCGATTTTTTACTCATGCCGCAGGGCTTCAACCGGGCTCAATCCAGCTGCACGGAGAGCCGGATAGATCCCGAAAACGACTCCTGTGACAACTGAAATGGTGAAAGCCAGCACAGGTGCCCAGGTTTTCACAACGGTCATCATGCCGCTGAAATGAGTGACAACGACCGGAATCAGCAAGCCCAGAGCGACTCCAATCACACCTCCAACACCGGATAATAGAGTCGCTTCAATAAGAAACTGAGTGGTAATATCCTGCCGCCTTCCTCCGAGTGCACGGCGAATCCCAATTTCACGGGTCCGCTCAGTAACGCTGGCCAGCATGATATTCATGATCCCGATGCCCCCGACAACCAGACTGATCGCAGCTATCGATCCGAGAACGATAGAAAAAATTTGCTTGGTCCTCTCCGCCTGACGGAGCAACTCGACCGGGACGATTACCTCAAAATCAGGTTTTTCATGATTTGACTCCAGCAAATGACGGACCGCTGCGGCTTTCGATTCCACACGTGCCGGATCATCAACAACTATCGTCACTTCATGAAACTCTACTTTTTCCGCTTCAAAACTACCGGTCCGGGATTTAAAAATCACATCACCATATCGTTCCAGCATGGTTTCCAGAGGAACAAACATTTCATACTTTGGCTGGGAGGACTCGTCGTTACCCGGCAGGGCTGAAGGGGAATCGATTACCCCGATTACATAGTAGTAGGCATCTCCCACTCTCACGGAATTCCCCAGGACGGGATCCAGCGGAAACAGTCCTGCTGCAGCTTCACGGCTCAGGACACATACATTTCTTTTTGCCTCCATCTCGATGAGGTTGAAGAACCTGCCCTTAATAATCCGGCGGTTTCTCATTTGCGGATAAGTAGGGATCACTCCGGAAATTCGACCGTCTACCTGATGAATTTTGTGGCGGATATAGTCGCTGACTTCGCGGTTCGGCACGATCATTTTTATCCCCGGAATAGTAGCCAGCATTTGCCGCACATCGCGGGCGGTAACGCCGTACTCAATAACAAAAGACCGGTTACTTCCACTGTTATCGTCCTGGCCCGGCGGCTTAACACTGCGAACGATCACGTTTTGGCTGCCTAAACTTCGGATCTGTTCCTGAGCCTCGAAACTGGCCCCTTCCCCGATCGCCAGCATAGCAATCACCGACGCCACCCCAAACACAATACCGAGTGCGGTAAGCAGAGAACGAAGCCGGTGCAGCCAGAGGCTTTTCAATCCCAAATAGATACTGCGACTCAAATGTAACCGGCCACGCCGCGCGGTACTATGTTGCTCCGTGAAGCCCGGAGAGGTTTTCCGGAAACCTTCCCGGTCTACAACCTCATCTTTCTCTACTCTTCCGTCACGAAGTCGCAGAACCCGGTTGCCGCGTTTCGCCATCTCTTCATCGTGGGTGACAAAGATCAGGGTCTTGCCTTCTTCATTCAACTTCGCAAAAATTTTGAGAATCTCCTCTCCGGATTTTGAATCGAGATTCCCGGTGGCTTCATCGGCCAGGATGACCAGTGGATCATTGGCGAGGGCCCGCGCGATGGCGACACGTTGCTGTTGTCCCCCGGACAATTCGGTCGGGCGATGCCCAATACGATCTCCGAGACCGACGCGCTCCGCCAGTTCGAGAGCTCGTTCCCGGCTCCGGCGCGGTGAAATTCCCTGATAGAACAGCGGAACTTCGATGTTTTCCAAAACAGTAAGCTGAGGAATCAGGTTATAGCTCTGAAAGATAAATCCCAGCCGTTTTCCACGCTCCGCAGACAGAGTATCATCATCCAGAGAGGATACATTTTCCGTTCCGAGAATATAGGTACCTTCATTTGGCTGGTCGAGGCACCCCAGCAAATTCAGCATTGTGGATTTGCCGCATCCGGAAGGCCCCATTATGCAGAGATAATCCCCCGCATTGACTTGCAGCGACACCTTGTCCAGTGCTTTCAACTCCGTGTCACCCATCTGATAGGCGCGGGTCACGGAGCACAGCTGTATGATCGGTTGATGGCCGTTCTCTTCCATCACTACAGGGATTTTGCTATATCGGTATCGATTTCAACCAGGTCCTCCTCCCCGCCACCCGAATCGGGACGCACCAGATAAACCATTTCCCCTTCTTCCAGTCCCTCTTTGATTTCGATAAAGTCGTTGGTAAAATCACCTATCTGCACTACCTGGCGAACCGCCCCCTCGCCCCTGCGGACCCAGACTACCGTTTCCCCGGCATCGGAAACCACAGATTGAAGCGGTACATAGAGAACATCATTGAGTTGATTAACAATGATTTCCACCTTCGCACTCATCCCCGGCTTCAACCAATCGTGGGAACCATCGATGTGAACATCGGTCGGGTATACTTTCTGGTTCGGGTTGGCATACCACCGGTTGGAATCGGGCAGGACCGCTACCTTTTTCACGACTCCGGTTAAAGTTTTCTCCGGTTCAGCATCCGCTATCAACCGAACCTTTTGATCTACTTTGATCTTTTTGATATGAGATTCCTGAATCGAAACCTTTACCACCATCTGTGTCATGTCCGGAATTGTAATAATGGTTCGCTTGTATCCAATAGTAGCCCCTTCCTCGATCTTTTCGTTATTGCCGTAGTAGGACCGGCTCCGGTCACTTGAACCATATACTACCAACCCCGGTGTCGTAGCATAGATGGTGCAGGCCTCCAGTTGCTCCTGCAGCTCTTTGCGCTTTTTCTCGGCCATTTTGAGGATCTGTTCCGCGTTGCGAAACTTGGCCTCTGCCTGAGTTAATTTCGCGAGTGCCTCCTTCTTTTCTATATCGATGGAGCGCAGAGCATCCTCATAGTTTGTGAGGAGTTCTTCCGCCTTTTTGGGGAATTCGTAACGACGAAACAGCTCCAGTTGTGTAGTGGCACTCAACTCCTTGATCATCGCCTTTTTTAGAGCAACCCGCTCTTTATCGAGAGTTGCTTTCGTAATAAACTCTTTATCCTTAAGCCTCTCAGAACCCTCTATACTTTCGATTTGCACAGCGTGTTCACTCTGGGCCACCAGCAACTCATCCTGTCGCTTCCGTAGTTCCTGCTGAGCTTCCCCATCCCCCAGCTGCTCATTTTCGAGGAAATCGGAAAATTTGATCCGGGCTTTTACTACCTGATTAAATACCGAAGCGTTATCAATCACTTCCTCTTTTCTCTCCAGATCAGCCTTCTTTTTTCCGGCTGTGAGACGATTTTGAAAATTCGTCTCATACTCCAGCATCGCGTCTTCTGTAGCCGGTAATTTTCTTAGGCCGAGCACAATTCCAGCGGTCTCGTCGCCCAGATATTTTTCAAAATCAAGCAGAGCAAACCGGGCCTTTTGGCGTGCCTCACTTATTTCATTCTGACTTTCCGTAACCTGAATGGCACGGGCCTCGTCGGTATCAGTTACACCGGTCTGGGCATTTTCGTACTCGATTTCGTGAGCCTCTATTTTCTCTTTCGTCTCTGTCGGGTCGAGTTTAATAAGCACCTTTTTCTCTTCCACATCTTCGGCAGTTACCTCGTAGCCTTCCTCGATGATCGAAAGAATCTTCGATTCCCTGCCCTGCACCTGCGATTTTAACTCAAGGGAATTCAGAGCATTTAAGCTTCCGCCTTCGAGAACGACAATCTCGAGATCGCCGCGACAAACTCTGGCCAACGCATCATCATCTCCGGAGGGAGTTCCAAACCGGCTGGTGATTTCAGGGATTCCGTATTTCCAAACGGCTACGCCCGCTGAGAGAAAAATAACCAGTAGAAGAATTTTTTTGAACAATCCTTTCGCACGGCTCGATGAAAAAAGTGCAATCCCGGGATTCGCCTCAAGTAAATCGCGGGATGACCGGGAAGGTTTCATAAAAAAACGTACAACCACCATATGTTGACAGGAACCAGGCAGTCCGGCAAGCCCCGAAACAGACGGAATTACAACCCGACTCAACAGGGTACAATCCGGGATTCAACAGGGTACAACGAAAGACCGTACCCTGTTGGTTGTTATCCAAATCCGGTCGTCTCAGGTTCCCTGATTTGTAACCCTGGCGCCCAATTCCGTAAAACAGAGGATGAACAACTTCCGAATCCTATGAAAATCGTCACCTCATCTGCACTACTTACCTTCATAACCGGTATCGTTTGCCTACTGCCGGCCGGGTTTATCTCAGCATCAACCAGCGGCAATCCTCAGATGATAATCGAAACCGGGGCTCATAGCGCGAGGTCGAATAAAGTCATTTTTTCGCCGGACGGATCAAAACTGATCAGCGTGGCGGATGACAAAACGATCCGAGTCTTCGACACACAATTAGGCGGCCTGATACGTACTTTCCGCGGCTACAGCGAGCCAGGTTCCACCGGGAAAATTTATGCAGCGGCGATTTCCCCGGATGGAAAATGGCTGGTGACAGGAGGCTATTTCAGTAAAGACGGGATCGGGAACATTCATATCATTGACCTGGGCAATGGAAATATATCCGCCGTTCTGAAAGGTCATTTGGAAGTTGTTACTGCACTCTCATTTTCCAAAGACGGATACTGGCTCACTTCCGGAGACGGAAACGGGGAAATAAGAGTCTGGGACTGCACAAATCTCAGCCGGGCATCGCAAATCCTCCGGGAACATTCCGACTGGATTCGTTCCTCCACATTTTCGCCGGACGGACTTCGCATGATCACCGCTTCCAGCGATCAGACTATGATTCTCTGGAAAAGAAATCATCCGACAGGCCGGTTTCAAGTGGTACAAACTCTGCGCAAACATACCAAAGCTCCCGGAGAAGCCTGTTTTTCACCGGACGGAAAATATATCGTTTCAGGAGGATTCGACGGAAGTCTCCTGCTGTGGGACGGAATGACCGCCAACTTCCTCGGGGAAATCGATACCTATGAAAAACTCGGCGTTGCCTCAATCTCGTTTTCGCCGGATGGAAAAAAAGTTCTCGCCGGATTTGGTAAATTCGCCATCGTCTATGAACTGGCCACGGGCTCAAAACTGGAAACCAACTTCCACAACGAAGCGATACGCACCTGTGCCTGGAGTCCAACCGGAAACCTGGTAGCTACAGCCGGTGGCTATGAAAATGATATCTACCTGTGGAACCCGGCGAATAAAGAAATCAAGCACCACATCACCGGTCAGGGGCAAGCCTGCTGGTCTGCCGGATTTTCGAAAACAGGAGTAAAAATTGCCTTTGGCCAGCATATCAATCCCAAACTGAACTACGGCGAGGACCGTTTCGAAAAGATCTTCGATTTCGAAACTTTTCAACTACTCGACTTCGATCCGGGAAATGGAGATAACGATCTGTTCCTTCGAAATATCACAACACAAAATGGAATCGAAATCGAAAAAGTCGACGGCTCAACGCTGAAAATCGGTGATAGAAAACTCCAACAGAGTAACGGCGGGGTCATCCTTCATTACTCTTTCATTCCCGGCACAAACCGGATCATAACCGGCCAGAAATGGGCTCTGCGGGTCTATGAACCCAATGGCGACAACTACAAACTCCTCCACGATCTCAAAGGTCACGACGCTGATATTACCATGGTTTCACCATCACCGGACGGTCGGTTTCTGGTCAGCTCCTCAAGAGATCAGACAGTTCGCCTGTGGAATCTAAATCAGGGAAAATTACTCGCTTCACTTTGGGTAGCCAAGAACGGGGAATGGGTTTGCTGGTCACCACAGGGATACTACGCTACATCCTACGAGGGCGAATCGATGGTTCGCTGGCAGGTCAATCAGGGAACCAGCCGGTTTGCAAAAATCTATCCCGGAAACTCCCTGAGAAGTCAGCTTCATTTCCCTGAATATTTGAAACGCACCGTGCTGGCGGATCTATATCGCCCGGCCACAGTTGTGCAGAGAGGTGCAAACAACTATAACAACATTCCGGTTGCACCATCAACTCAACCTAAAACAGCATCAATGCCTGGTTCGCGGAATCCGGCACTGGCGCCGAAAATCGACTGGGAAAGTGGATTTAACAGCGGAGCCCGCACCGCGAATAGAGAAATCAAAATACGGGCCCGGATCATATCTCTCTCCACACCACTGCGCGAAATCAGACTCACGGTGAACGAAACCCCTATCACTCTGGCAGCAACAACGGAAGGGAAGAATATGTTTTTACTAAATCAATTTATCACTCTGTCGCCGGGAAATAATCGAATCGTACTCGCCGCTGATAACGGCAGAGGAACCATAATTACCGAGGAACGATCAGTGATCTATGCACCAACTGCCGAAGAACTGGTGACGAGCACAAACACGATAGGGAAACCAAATCTCTTTGTGTTATCCATCGGGGTGTCGGACTTTCAAAATGAAATGGTGTCCGATTTACGATACTGCGACGAAGATGCAAAAGCGATCGGCACATTCTTTACAAATCAAACAGGCGGAATCTTCAATCGTGTCGAAGCGAAGGTTCTCACCAACAAATCTGCTACCAAAAGAACAATTAAAGAATCCCTCGAATGGCTGAAACGAAACGCTACGGAGCGGGATTTCGTGATTGTCTTCCTGTCTGCCCACGGAGCTAAAGATCAGTTCGACAATTTTCACTTTTTCAGTCACGACACAAATCCGGCAAACCTGAATGCTACAGGAGTTCCCTGGAATGATTTCGGAGACGTGTTAGCCAAACTCCCGGGGCGGGTTCTGATGTTTCTCGATACCTGTGAAGCGGGTCAGCTGGGGCATAATTTGTTTTCCATGGCGAATCGTAACCTCAGATCAAAATCTGTCGAAAAAGCACCGGAAAGCAGCGAAAAATACCGTGAAGCGATCTTTGAACTGACGAAAGCAGAAAGCGGCATCGTCGTCATGGCATCATCAACCGGCGATGAGCTGAGTGTAGAAAGCGGCGAATGGGGACACGGAGCACTCACTTACGGCCTTCTGGAAGGGCTTAAAGGTAGAGCCGATTTCAACAAAGATGGAATTATTCACCTGCGCGAACTTGATTTCTTCGTCAGTGACTTCGTGATCGGGTTGACCAACGGTAAACAACATCCCACCACGGTGAAGCCAAGTACTATTTCCCGGCTGCCGATAGCGATAGTAAAATGATTCCATACCAATGCGGAGATTCCGGAGAATCGAAGCGGTATACGAAACCGGCACATCGTACTCCCGTAAAAAACAAAAAGCCGCTCCCTTTCGGGAACGGCTTTTTCTTATAACCTGGCGGCGACCTACTCTCACACAGCCTATCGCTGCACTACCATCGGCGCTACAATGTTTCACTTCCGGGTTCGGGATGGGACCGGGTGGTGCCATTGTGCTGTGACCACCAGAGCTGAAGGCTCTCCTGCGACCTGACGATCGATGAGCCCTGCGCTCTGGTGGCTGTTAGCTTTAGACGATTGGCAGTTAGCTTCTCTCCTGCATAGGATGAGAGCTAATTGCTAACGGCTAATAGCTAACCGCTACTTGATCTCTGACAACTGTATATTAGGTAA
>JARGOZ010000157.1 GCA_029213025.1 Verrucomicrobiales bacterium | reverse complement strand
TGCTGCAAATTATCAAGCCGCAGATGGAGCACGTCGAGGCAACGGGTGTTAGTATGGCGCGGGCTGACGATGCCGCTTACTTCCTGGAAACGGCTCTGCGCCAACGCGGCTACAGCAATGCCGCCGTGGACTGGCGTTTGCTTGATACTGATAACGGGGGAAAGCGGATCCATCTGATCGTCGAGGAAGGCGCCGGTTCGCGACTGGGTGAGATTCGATTTTCGGGCAATGAGGCGGTCGAAGGCGAAGCTGTTATGGAGTTGTTGACTTCGCACACCAGGAAGCGGGTCAACGCGGAATCCGGCGGCATTCTTCCCTATGTGCCTGAGGATCTCGATAAGGGAGTTTCGAGAATCCGGGAGTTCTATCAACTTCTCGGGTATTCGGAAGCGGAGGTTAGCTTGAAAACAGGCACTCCGTCCGGAACTGTGGATGTGGAGGTTTCGGTAATCGAAGGCAACCGCTATGTTGTCGGGGCGATAACAATTCCGGAACCACCGTCGTCTGCACTTCAGGCGGACTTTGATAAATTGCATGAGGATTATTCCGGTAAGAACTACACATCTTCGGTGCCTGTTTCGCTGTCGTCCGGTATAACGGCGCTGGCCCGGGATGCCGGGTACTACGATGCGGAAGTTTTCGTTGAAGAAGTGAACAAAACTGAAGTGGCGACTTCGGGAACAGTGTCTGTGGATTTGCAGGTGTCTGCTGTGTGGGGAGAGACGATCCCGGTTTCCGGTATCCAGGTGACAGGGAATGAAAAAGTAAAATCGGAATTTTTCACCCGGCATTTCGAAGATCTGAACGGCAAACCCTATTCGCCTAATGCAACCAATGCGGAGGTCGAGGAATTGCTGAGAACCGGGGCGTTTGAAAGTGTCAGAACCGATACCGTGCGGCGCGACGATGGCTCGATGGCTTTGCTAATCGATGTTGAAGAGGCTTCGATGAAAGAGTTCGGGGTCTACGGAGGTTATGCGACGTATGAAGGTCCGGTGGCGGGTTTCGAATTTCAAAATCTGAATTTAAACGGGATGCTGCGGAAAGTGGACGCGGAGATCGAAGCGTCCCGTCGCGGGCTTCGGGGCGAGATTTCCTATGAAGATCCGTGGTTCGCCTGGAGCGATTTCCGGTTGCAGTCGAGCCTGTTTGCTTTGAACCGGATTAACGAAGGGTATAGCAAATTCGAGACCGGGGGAAGGTACGAGTTTAGCAGGAAAACGGGTCCGGCAGGGAGGACGCAAATCTCTATATTCGGACAGGCTACCTATACAGACATTTATGAAACAGAGATTGATCCGGCAGAGCTGGGAGATCCTTCCTATTTTGCCAATGTCACAGGCGTTTCGTTGTCTTTGGACCGGACCGATAATCCCCGCAAACCCCGTTCAGGATTTATCGCACAATCAGCGGTCAGTGTAGCTTCTTCGGTGATTGCCAGTGAAGTGGAGTTTCTCCGGGCTACCGGAAGGCTGGGGTACTATCTGCCGCTCGGCCCGGCTACGGCGCGCCTGTCGGCCAGGGCGGGGATCATTTCCCCGATGGGTGATTCCATGTCTCTGCCTATCGATTTACGGTTCTATAATGGTGGTGCCCAGAGCGTCAGGAGCTTTGATGAAAGAGAACTCGGTCCGCGGGACAGTCGGGGATCACCTGTGGGAGGAGAGTTTTATTCTATATTTAATTTCGAAATCGAGATGCCGTTTTTCAGCGTTGACGGGCTGAGTGTCGTGCCCTTTTTCGATGCCGGGAATCTGCTGCCCGATGCGGGCGATGCCGGGCTGTCGCAAATGCGCTACGCTTTGGGACTGGGGCTGCGGTATGAGACCCCGCTGGGGCCCCTGCGGGTAGAGTATGGATATAATCCCGACCGCCTGCCGGGAGAGCCTGTCGGTGCGGCCCATGTCGGACTGGGTGTCGCTTATTAGATTCAACAGGGTACAATCGCTGACGTAACAGGGTACGATTTAGTATTGCCACGGTGTTCTGTATCCACCCAGACCGAAGTTTTCAAAAGTGTTGCGAATGTCTCCGCGCGGGAAGGGTTGAAGTACTACAGGTTCGGGAACGAACTCCTGTTCCTCTACCTCTTCGTGGACTTCCTTGCAGAACTGGCAGGGCTCTGGTTCCGGCTGTGCGGGAGCGGTGGAAATATAGAATCTTTCGTCGTTTCGATTTGTCGCCGGATAAATCGATTCGATGCGTTTGGCTATTGGGGGAGCTGCAGCTGCTGGAGCCGGGCGTTGTGGAACTTTTTTCCTCTCCACGACCTGGACCGGTTTTTCCACCGTGGCGACGAGCGCCTCTTTCCTTACGACGATGTAGTCACCGGGAGAGATTTGGCTGCCGGTTTGAATAAAGCTTCCGGAAGATTTTCCTGTCGCGATTTCGAGTCTTTGTGACCGGGAGACATCTTTTTCATCCAGAACAACTACGTAGGTTTTTCCGTTTTCTTCGATCACGGCGGCGCGGGGCACAGCGACTCCGTATCGTCCTGAGATGACTTTGTTTTCGGCCTTTTCGATTGTTAGCCCCATTTTGCCGAGTGCCTCGTAAGCCTGCCTGAGGGTTTCCGATGCGCCGGGAGGAGCGTCACCGAAAGCAAAACCGGTAAAGCAGAGTAGCGCCAGAACACTGAGGTGACGGGATCGATTCATCCTCGATAGACGAATCGGAATGCAATTCATTCCCGGAAAAATCCGGGTGGGGCAGACTATTTTTTCGGCTGAAAAGCGGTCCGTTTCGCTTTCCTGTCCCACGTTGCGGAGATCCGTCCTTCGACCTTTGGATTTTCGATAAGCCATTTTGCGAGCGGGATCGTGAGGTAATCCTCCACAGCGCGTTGAAGGGGGCGGGCTCCGTAGACGGGATCGAATCCGGCTTCGGCGATGCGGGTGATCAGTGCTTTGCTGACGTCGAGCGTGCGGTTGGCATCGGCAAGGCCTTCGCGTTTGGACAGTTCTCCAATTTCCTTCTTCGCTATTTCGAAAATGGAATCTCTTTCCAGTGGATCAAAGTAGATGGTTTGATCGATCCGGTTGAAAAACTCCGGACGGAAGAAATTCGTAACAGCGGCTGGATCCACTTTGCCGACCGCCGTTTCGCTTTTTCCTTCACCGCTGAAGCCAATGTTCCCGGAGGCACCCGAACCGAGATTCGAAGTCATCACAATCAGGCTGCTTTGAAATGACGAGACCCGCCCGAGAGGATCCGTGAGGCGCCCCTCCTCAAAAACACTGAGGAAGATATCGAAAACTTCATCTCCGGCCTTTTCAATTTCGTCGAGCAGGAGGATGCAAAATGGATTGGCACGGACCCGCTTGATGAGATCGGAAGGTTGGCCATAGCGTTTGCCCAGGAGTCGTTCAGAGGCGTCGTATCCCGCGTACTCGCTCATATCGAGTCGAATGATCCGCTCGTTTTCCGGTCGGTTGGGGAACAGATAATCGCCGAGACTTCTCACCATTTGAGTTTTTCCGACACCGGTCGGGCCGCAGAAAAGCAGCACCCCGATGGGTCGGTTCGGGTCATTCAGACCGGTGGCAAATTTCGCTACCGTTCGGATAGTGGCGCTTACTGCAGCCGGTTGGGCAATCACCCTCCGGGAGAAAAAAGACACCATATCTTCCGGATCAAACGGTTCATCGCTGTGAGTCAGGAAGCCCGGGAGTCCGGAGTAACGGGAAAAAGCATCTTCGACAAGTGGGATCGTGATTTCACCGACGCCGTCAATGTTTGCTTTGTCGACTACGCCGGCCACAAACTGAATCACTTTCCCCGGGAAGGCGACGTAGGGTTGGAAACGCTGAAACAGCGCGAAAATGCGCGTCGCGGAAGCCGGGCCGAACACGACCTTGTCATTTCGCGTATGGTTTTCGGCGGCGAGTTTCAGGATTTGTTTGGACTGCTCCGAATCGAAAGGGTTGAGCTTTATGATCTGCAGACGGTCGGTAAGCCCGGGGAGAACTCGTTCGCAGGCGTCAAATTCCTCCGGCGTAGCTTCCACCACGATACGCAGTTCCTGATACTGGAGATAAGGGGCAAAAAAGGCGGCCAGGCTGCTTTCGGCCTCTTTCCCACCGAGACGGGTAAGCTCCGACAGATTTTCGATACAGAGCACACCTTCGATCTGGGCGAGCTGGCGAATGACTTCCTCGAGTCGCTCCTCCCACTGTCCGAGCCAGCGCATACCGGCAATGAGGCGGGCTCCGCTGGTGATCCAGAAGCGCCGTCTTTCGCCACCGGAGTCCTGTTGGCGTTCCACTTTGCGTGCCGCTTCAATGAGGATCGACGTTTTACCGCATCCGGGAGGACCCACGATGCATACGCTGGCACTTTCTTCGCCCAGCAGCTGAGCGAGCTGATAGACCTCGTCCTCCCGCTCCCAGGTGTTGGAGCTTCTTCGAAATGTGTCCGACCCGATGTGATCCGCGACATCGGACAGAGGCTGGTAATTGCGCTTTGTATCGAGTCGCGTGCCCGGATCTTTCACTGCGACCGTGAGTTGCTCCAATTCAACCGGGCCGGGATTAAGAAACCGGGATAATTCCCGCGGATTCTTTCCGGAAAGCACCCGTTGAGCGATGTGGATGGCCAGCTTTTCGTAGCTGTCTTCACGGTGGTAATCAAAAAAGATCCCCAGCGATGGCAGACAACCCACCGGCGACTCATTTTCCCGTTTTCCGATGACACACGGCATGCGGAACTGCATCGCATCGCGGCAGGGGAAGCGCCTGCCGCTGTGATTGTATTCCGGAAGAACAGAAAATTTCAGAATCCTGAGTTCGGGATCGAAAAAGTCGGGATCGAACAGTCGCCACGAGTCCGTTTTCGAAAGATAACCGAAATATTCTTTGATCTGACCGACGGCATCTTTCACCGTCTTCGAGGTCACGGTGAGATCGTCATAGCCGTCATCGATCACCCTGACTGAGACAGTGTCCCGGCCACTTTGCCAGGTACAAATCGGAAGTCGGAAGATCGTAGCCATTTACCTGATGATCGGATCTTCAGGAGGAAATTCAACCGGCCATCGCAAATTCTCCGGAGACAGATGGAATGTTTGAATATCTATGAAAATCAAAGCATTACTCACGAGTGCGATGCTTGGGGTGAGAAATCTCGCAAAACTGGCACTGTATTTTTCGAGAATCCGTATTATTAAGGTGGTATTATACTATGGAAATTCGCACGGAAGATTACGAACTGCTCGGAAAATTTTACCTTGGCCGGGAATATGACCTGGAAAAGAAGGAACTCGAAAATGAACTCGTCCTTTATGATTCCAAGGATCTGGTAACTCACGGTGTGGTTCTGGGGATGACCGGTTCGGGGAAAACCGGTCTGTGTCTGTCGATTCTTGAAGAAGCGGCGATGGACGATATCCCCGCAATCGTAATCGATCCGAAAGGCGATATCGCCAACCTGTTGCTGACATTTCCCGAGTTAACCGGCGACAATTTCCGTCCCTGGATCAACGAAGATGATGCGGCGAAAAAAGGCATTACTCCCGATGAACACGCCGAAAAGCAGGCCGAACTCTGGAAAAACGGTCTCGCCAGTTGGGGACAGTCGCCGGATAGAATTCGTCAGTTCCGCGACAAAGTGGATATGTCGGTCTACACACCGGGATCAAATGCAGGGCTGCCGGTATCGATTCTGAGTTCGCTCGACGTTCCTGAATTTGAAGTTCTCGATGATGCGGAAGCTCTCGCCGAGCGAATCGAATCAACCGTTTCCAGTTTGCTGTCGCTGGTGGGAGTGGATGCGGATCCGATCCAGTCGTCCGAGCATATTCTTCTTTCCAATATTTTCGCCGCGGCATGGCGAAGCGGCACCGGAGTAACTCTGGAAAGCCTCATCACCCACATTCAGGTTCCGCCTTTCGATAAAATTGGTGTGATGGATCTGGAAACGGTGGTGCCGGAGAAAAACCGCCGGGCGCTGGCGATGAAGATGAACAACCTGCTCGCCTCTCCCGGTTTCGCCACCTGGTTGCAGGGTGAGCCTCTCGACATCACCCGGATGCTTCACACTCCGGAGGGGAAACCGAGAATCACGATCTTCTCCATCGCTCACCTCAGCGATTCGGAAAGGATGTTCTTTGTCTCCCTTTTGTTGAACCAGATGCTCGGCTGGATGCGTTCGCAATCCGGAACCACAAGTCTCCGGGCGATGTTGTATATGGACGAAATCTACGGCTATCTGCCGCCTACGGCGATGCCGCCATCGAAGAAACCTATGCTTACGATGCTGAAGCAGGCGAGGGCGTTTGGACTTGGTATCCTTCTCGCGACGCAGAACCCGGTTGATTTGGACTACAAAGCGCTCTCGAACATAGGAACCTGGTGGCTGGGCCGACTGCAGACCGAGCGGGATAAAGCCCGGGTGCTCGACGGCCTTGAAGGAGCCACCACCGAGGGCGGCGGAGCTTTCGACCGGGGCGCGATGGAGCAGCTCCTCGCCGGACTGGGAAGCCGGGTCTTTTTGATGAACAACGTCCACGACAATGCGCAGACGATTTTTCATGTGCGCTGGGTGATGAGTTATCTGCGTGGTCCGCTGGCCCGTCGCCAGATCAAAACTCTGATGGACCCGAGGCGTCCGAAGACGGTGCAGTCCGCGATCGCTTCCAATGTCACAGCTCCCGCCGGAACAAAAATTCCTGACCACAGCAAGGCGCAGCCGCTTCGTCCCCGGCTGCCCAAAGGTGCAGAAGACTATTTTATTCCGGCTGGTCCCGGTGTTCCTCCCGCAGAGATCAACTACGTCCCGGCGGTGTTGCGGGTCGGCGAAGTAAAGTATAGCGATTCCAAAAAAGGGATATCCGGAACAGAAACGGTTTCTATAGTAAATAAAATCGACCTGGCGACAGGTAATCCGGATTGGAATCAGAATCTTGAGCTACCCAATGCGATCCACTTTACCCAGCTGAGCCGCGATCCGGTCGCCGGGACCTCGTTCACCAATCTCCCGCAATCGCTAATTGATTCAAAATTCTGGAGTCAGCTCGAAAAAGATCTTGTTGATGAACTCTACGGAAATCATTCGATTACCATCTTCAAAAGCCCGCTGACCGGCGCGTACTCGCAGGTTGGAGAAAAAGAAGGTGATTTTCGGGCCCGCCTGGTGCACAGCGCTCACGAGCTGCGCGATCAGAAAGTCGCGGAGATGAGGGTGAAATATCAGAAGAAAATCGATGCGATGGAAGAGCGTATCGAAAAAGCGATGGATGAGGTGGAGGAGCAGAAGGCACAATCAAGCCGCGCGAAAATCGATACCGCCGTCCGGGTTGGCAGCACGATTCTCAGTGCCATTTTAGGACGCAGTGTTTCTACGAAAAGCCGCACCGCTATGACCGGTGCTTCCAAAGCGTGGAAAGAAGGTCGCGATGTAGAGCGGGCGGAAGAAAAGGTTGATGACCTGAAAGCGGAACTCACTGAAATGGAAGCGGAGTGCGAGAAGGAAATCGAAATTTTGAAGGATGCAATGGACCCGATGAAAGAAGCTCTGGAGGAAGTTCACATCACTCCCTACAAGAAAAACTGCTCGGCGAAAGTCGTCGGCGTGGTTTGGATGCCTTATCGTATCGATCCCCAGCCGCAGTTGGGTGCTGCGTGGTAGTTTCTTGATATAAAGATCCGGTTTTTATCGACCCTGTTGGATGGCACCATTCCGGCAGGGTCTTTTTTTGCCGCAGGGATTGGCTTGAATCTGTGGCAAATCGCCGCAGTGTGAGAAGTAAGTCTCACAGTATCAATATGAATCTTAAGAAGATCAAATTTACTTCCCTGCTCCGAAAGTTCGTTTTCCTTGCCGGTATTGTTTTTATCGGCTTGTCGATTTTCGGGTTTGTCATCAGCGTGGCGCAAACCGAGCAGCGACCGATCTGGAGTGAATCGAGCAAAAAACGGGGGATCGAGATGGATGAACCCGGGAAGCCGGGAGATAGCATGCGAATTCCCGGCACGGATCAAAAGTACTACAAAAATCTGCGGATTATCGAGTTCGATGAATACGGGGATTTCTGGAACAGCAAACAGCTTTTGTCAGCGACCAAACTGATCGGCAAAGTCGATAACAGCACGGCAGGAACTCCGGTTATTGTATTCGTTCACGGATGGCGGCATGACGCAGACCCGAAGCCGAGGAAGTATGGCAACGATCTGCTGCGATTTAATAATTTTCTCGAGAAATACGCCTCCGATCTCGAGAGTGTGCCGGAGGCGGAACGGCACGGGGATCCTGTCGGTATCTTTATCGGCTGGCGCGGACGAACCGTGAAGGCTCCCGGCCTGGAGTATCTCAGTTTCCCTACCCGCCGGATTGCCACCAACCGTATCGCAGCCAGCACGGCCTTCAGTCGCTGTATGTGGGATATTCGGCGCTTTGCCAACCGCAACCGGTTCAAGACCCGCGTCGTCCTCATCGGGCATTCTCTGGGTGGCCGGATACTGGAGAGGGTCGCTTCTCCACCGGCGATTAACTATGCAAACACGGTTTTCAGAAATAACGCTCATCCCTCGGAAAGGAATATTTGGAACGCGGCGATGAAAAATCTGGCGCAGGCTTCGCCGCAATATGTGTCCAATGCACACCCCTCACTACAAGTATGTGATGACTACATAAACGACAGGAAGAGCGGTGTGCTGGAGCCGACCGATTTGCTGGAGTTACGCGAGCATCTGTTTGCGGAGGGTGTATCGTCACCCGGATTGGAACACGGAATTGATCTGTGTCTGAACGGGCTCGACTACCGAAACCAATACCTGCTCGCCGATTTAGTATTGCTGATTAATCCGGCTTCAGAAGCAATTCAGGCACGGCAATTGAAACTCGCTACCGACACCTGGCGCTGGGATGAACCCCCGGCTGTGATCTCTCTCACTTCGGAGTCGGATGATGTGACCGGTGGTATATTGCCTGTCGGCAAACGACTCGAAAAATGGGTGTTTCCCACCGTCCCGTTAACCGAGAATGAATATTCACTGGGGCGGCTCGGTGCCGAGTTTCAGTCCGGTTATCTGGAACACACTTCCGGGCATGACCGGCGCATAGTTTCCGGTTTTGTTCCGGAAAACGGTACACTGCAGGAATATCCGAAAATATACGAATGCCTTTGTGACAAGTTTCTCTATGACGGAGTGGTATATAAAGATTTTGATCGAACGGAAGAGGCGAAAGAGCAGATCAACAAAGACAAAGTGTTTCTGGAGAAGATGGGAGTGAAGATCAATCGAAAGACGGATGTTTCGGGCCTCGGTGTGAAATTTGATCACGGATCCAATACGATATATTTTGATAAAACTCTCGCCGGCGAGGCTCCGCTGGAGGCAGTCATGGAAAAGGCTGTGAATAAACTGGGATCGAATAAGTATTTGAGTCACAAGTTGCCGGTGGGCGGATATCTCGTGCTCAGAGTGGACAGTTCCATACTCGACGGCCACGGCGGAAACCGGGAAGACAACGGAATTTTCAATGACCGCATGCAGAAAGTCTGCCTACGGCTTCTGCAGGAATCCGAGCGGTCCCGTTTTAAAGATTCCGATCTGGAAAAGTTTATCTGGCAGGTCGACTACGACTACAAAAAGCGCTACGAAAAAGAACGGGCCGAATACCTGGCGAGCCAGTTGGATTGAGACCTAACAGGGTACAATCACGGACTTAACAGGGTACAGTGCAGAGGAATCGGCTACATCAAATCTTTGCCTACTTCGAGAATTGCCTGGGCATCGCAGCAGTTCTTTGCGTCGCATAGCGGATGGAGTTCCAGGTTGGGATCCTCTATCGCGGCAAGAAAATGGGTGCTGGCTGTATCGAGGTGGGCCGGTGATGGCGGGATTTCGAGCGCCGATCCTTCATAATCTTCAATAGTGGCCAGTAATACTCTGCCCTGATAATCGGGTTCGATATACAGAGTTCCTTCGGTACCGTAGATCGTTGTGTTGTAGGCGGTCAGTTTTCCGATCTGTGTCCAGCTCGCTTCCGTGACTCCCAGTGCGTTCGGGTATTGGAGGATGAGAACGGCGTTATCTTCCAGCTTGAGATCCGGTTTTGTTCCGGTATTCAGGCCGACACCGTGAACCGATTCGGGACTGCCGAGGAGGACCTGGCAGAGCACCGCACCGTAGCAGCAATAGTCCATCATCGCTCCTGCACCGTTGCGTTCCCGGTCATAGAGCCATTCGCAAAAATACGGGGAACAGCCAAGCTCAACCGGCCCCTGGTGAGCGGCCCGGTAGCGAACCTCCCATAGCTTTCCGATCCGGCCGGAGTCAGCCAGTTCGATAGCGTGGCGAAGTTGCGGCCACCACATAAACGGCCAGTTGATCATGAGGCGAACCTTGTTCTGTTCCGCTGCCTCCAGCATTTTACGGGCACCGTCCAGAGTGGCCGCCATAGGTTTTTCGACCAGGCAGTGAAGACCTTTTTCGCAGGCTTTTACGGCTAATTCTTCACTGTCTTTGTTATTGGCAAAGATATAGACAGCTGTGAGATCACTGTTTTGCAGAAGCTCGTCGTAATTCCCGAAAACCGTGCCACCAAACTGGTTTTGAAACTTTTCCCGCAATTCGGGCCAGGGATCTGCCGCCCCGATGATTTCCGCTTTTCCAGTTCGTTGAAGTTCTTCGAGATTTCCCCACACGTGGTCGTGATGGAGACCGAGGACACCGATTTTGTGAGTCATGCTCTAAGCAGTCGTAGGCTCCTCAGGCTCTGTCACTTCTTTTTTCGGTTTGCCGCTGGAGAAAATACCGATCAAAAACATCAGAGCAAAAAGACCAAAAATTGCGAAAGGCGGGGTCCATGTCAGTGTTTCCCGGAACACGAGAACCATTCCTGCGGTCACTGCGATGCCCGCGCCCAGAATAAGCGGGGAGGCTTTGCGACTGAAGCCCAGCAAAATAGCACCGAGCACAAATATGCCGACATAAACGGCTGCACGAATCGGAACCGGCCAGCGCTTTATGTGGCGTCCGGACTGGATGGTTGCGATTGCGCGGGCCGTAGCTGTCATTGGCGACAGCCATTCTTCGTTGGCGGTTGGAATGGTCCGGTCGCTGGTTCGGTCATATCCGAGCAGGACCAGATTACTGGACAGTGATTGGAATTTGCCGGCGAATTCATCGTAAAGAGTTTGGGCCACTTTATCGGTGCGGGCAGCGGCCAGAGCCACGTCTTCGACAGTCATGGAGGCGAACTGGTAGGTGCGGGTTTCGTCCCCGTTGGCATCAGTGCTGACGGTATACATCGAGTGTTTCAAGCCGCCGTGGGATGGTAGAGACATGCTGCCGTCGGTTGCGACAGGGATTGTGTACAGATCACCGACCTGTATCACCGGTTTCCGGGATTCGAGGTCGAGGGTAATTTTGTCCAGTGCCAATCCAGCCTGTTTGGCCACGGATGAGAGAACAAAACCCGGCACCACCTTATCACCCTGGCGGGCGACGAGTTGGATGCGGGGATACGCCCCGGTGATCGGTTGGAATGATTCGCTTTGGACAAAAGCCGGATCGCCGTTTACCAGAAAATCCGGATCCGCCGGGATGGTAGTTTTCGCAATAAGAGGAATTTGTGAGGTATCGCCTTTTACCACAATTGCCGGGAAAGTGACGTTTTCCTTCGCATTGGCGGGCTTTCCCTCGCTGCTCACAATTGCGCCCAGAGTCATCCGGGGAAGCTGCAGAGCGGCGTCTTTCAGCGGATAAATGGTCGTTTCATTGAGCACGGACTTCGCCCCAAATACCGGTGTGGGAAGAAACGAGACCGCTTTCGGGTTCATTTTTCCGATTGCATACAGAAAAGCCGCGTAGTCGAGACGGGTTAAGGATTTTTCGTCCTGCGGATTGGTATTTTCCGCTCCAACCGGGACGGGTTCATAGTCATCGGGGATCCTGACCATCGAAATGGAGGGCTCGCCGATCTTGTTGCCGGCGTTGCCAATGCAGAAATCGATCCAGAACCGATCCAGTTTCCGGATCGGGCTGAGGACTCTCTCATGAATATCCCACTCCGCTGCACCGAGCAAAGCCAAACCGAGAAGGAGGAAAACGACGAATCTTTTGTTCATATCAGAAGCAGTGAAAACGAGTCCTTCGCTTACACGAGCTTCAACACATGGACCGGCTTGGTATTAGGGTCAAGGGACACGAAATTGGTGGAATCGCGCCATTGATAGGTTTCGTCGTACATCAAATCATTCACCGAAAATGGTTTTCCGGGCTGTAGGCCCATCTGCTCCAGCTGCAGATGTATGTTGCCGGACTGCACGTTTACCGGATCGAGATTAACGACGCAGATCACGATATTGGAAAGGTCATTGGTCCACTTGTAATACGCAATGATCTGGTCGTTATCGGAAGGAATAAATTCGATATTAGCGTATTCCTTCAGCGCATCATTTTCGTTGCGGATTTTATTGAGTCGGAAAATGAAGGCTTTGATATGTCCGCGTTTGTTCCAGTCGCGCTCTTTGAGCTGGTACTTCTCACTGTCTAAATATTCTTCGCGGCCTTCCAGTGGTTCGTTTTCACAAAGCTCATAGCCGGAGTATATCCCCCAACTGGTGGAAAGTGTAGCTGCCAGAGTGGCCCGCATTTTAAAGGCCGACGGTTTGGCATGCTGTAGATGAAAGGGCAGAATGTCCGGAGTATTGGGCCAGAAATTGGCGCGATAATAATGGCGCATTTCGCCGCGGGTTAACTCATAGATGTATTCCATAAGCTCCCACTTGGTTTCCCGCCAGGTGAAGTAGGTATAACTTTGTGTAAAGCCAGCTTTTCCAAGCGTTTGCATCATTTTGGGTCGGGTAAACGCCTCGGCGAGAAAGATGGTTTCCGGATGGTTTTTCTGTATTTCACCAATCAGCCATTCCCAGAAAGCCACCGGCTTGGTGTGGGGGTTGTCGACGCGGAAAATTGTCACTCCTTTATCTACCCAGAACTGCACCACGTCGAGAAGCTCGGTCCACAGATTTTGCCAGTCGTCGCAGTGGAAATTAAGCGGGTAGATATCCTGATATTTCTTCGGTGGATTCTCGGCGTATTTGATCGATCCGTCCGGTCGCTGGTAGAACCACTCCGGGTGGTCTTTGACGTAGGGATGATCCGGGGAACAGTTAATCGCGAAATCGAGAGCGACTTCCAGTCCCATCTTTTTTGCTTTTCCGAGGAGCCATTCGAAATCTTCGATTGTTCCGAGGGCCGGTTCGACTGAGCGGTGGCCACCTTCGTCCGAGCCGATTGCCCAGGGTGAACCGACATCATCCGGCTCACACACAGTGGTATTGTTTTTTCCTTTGCGGTGGGAGACTCCGATCGGATGAATCGGAGGAAAATAAATCACGTTAAAGCCCATTTTTTTTGCGTCCTCCAGCCGTGGAACGCAGTCGCGAAAAGTGGAATGTTCGGTGCCGCTGCCTTTGGCACAGCGGGGGAAAAATTCATACCAGGAGGAAAATTGCGCCAATTCGTGTTCGACTTTCACTTCGACAAATTCCTCCGATTCCGCGGCGAGAGACATATCCGGGTATCGACCGAGAAGTGCATGAAGTTGTTTGGACTCAAACATTGCCGGGACTTTTTCCGGCTTCGCTTTTTGCAGGGTATCGGCGAGAACCTGGATGGATTCGGCGTCCTGCATTTTCTTCTCTTCCTCCGCCCGTTCCGCTGCGGCGACGAGAATGAGCCTGCCTTCTTCAATTTCAGTGGAAAAGTCCTCCTGATCACCGGTTAACCGCCGTTCAAAGTCGTGGAGCCAGGTTTCGAAAGGATCGGCGAAGGCGCGGATTTTGAAAAGTCGGGTTCCCTCATCTTCCAGTTTCACAGTCGCGGCCCACCGGTCATTTTCGAGCTCTTGCATCCGGTAGGCTTTCCACAAGGCTTCACCCACTTTTTTGCCCAGCAGAATCGCTGTGAGGACATCATGTCCATCTTTGAAAACATCGGCACTGATTTCGATGGATTCACCGGCAATTCTTTTCACCGGATATCGACCGTCTTCGATTCGGGGTTTCAAATTGGAAATGACAACCGAAGGGAGGCGTTTTGTAAAACTGGGCGTATTTTTCTCGCTAACCATAAGATGCGCGAAATATCACATTTTCGCCACGAAAGGAAAAGACACAATTTTGTGGATCGGGATTTTAGTCACCCCGACTTTTAACGGATCTTATCAACGATTTTGACAGTTATGTTTTTTACCCGCCGACGAGTACGCCCGAAGCAATTTTTTATAAAAGCGCAATTGGTTGAGGCATGTCGCAATTTCGGCTGTAATTGTCGTAAAATAGGAATTACTCAAGTTCATTTGTCTGTCATTATCGCTGACTTAATCTTATGAAGGCACCGAACGGAATTATCCCACCACTTGTGACACCGTTAACGGATCGCGACGCAATTCATAATGAAGGGATGGAGCGGCTTTTCGAGCATTCGGGTTCCTTTGAATCGCTTTAATCCACCCGAACGTTCGTGATAGAATCGATCATCAAAGAGCCTGATCATCGAGGTAGTGTGTAAATAAAAATGAAGTTTCTATTTTCTATATTCTTTTGTGTCTCTACCGCATTCGCTGCCGAGAAGCCGAATATTATCTTCCTCATGGCAGACGATTTCGGGTACGGGGACGCCGGTTGCTATGGCCAGGTGCATTTTAAAACGCCAAATATCGATAGGCTCGCCAAACAGGGGCTTCGTTTTACCCAGGCGTATTCCGGGGGGCCGGTCTGCACACCGGCTCGCAGTTCGTTGATGACCGGGATGCACAACGGCCATTCTATCGCCCGCGACAACGTTCCTCACTATTCGACCTACCTGAAAAAAGAAGATGTCACGGTTGCTGAGGTTCTTAAGGAAGCAGGTTATCGCACCGGCGGCATCGGTAAATGGTCTCTGGGTGATGCGAATACTGAGGGCAGCGCAATGAATCAGGGTTTCGATTCCTGGTTTGGGTATTTGAATCAGGACCACGCGCACTATTATTATCCGGAATATCTCGACGACGATGCCGGTCGTCTCCAACTGACCGGGAACAGCAAAACCCACAGTAAGTATAGTCACGATCTGCTCACTGATCGAGCTCTGAAGTTCATCAGAGAATCGAAAGATAAACCCTTCTTTTTCTATGGTGCCTACGCGCTTCCGCATTTTTCATCAAAACACGAAGACAAAGACGGGCTTACCGTTCCCACGACAGATCCCTATAGTGATTATGACTGGGAAATCAGGTCAAAGAAGTATGCCTCGATGGTTCATATGCTGGACCGGGATGTGGGTAAAATTGTCGATTTAGTCGATGAGCTGGGCCTCACCAACAACACGTTGATTGTCTTCACCAGTGACAATGGCGGCCACTCGACTGTTCACCCTCGATTTAAGACCAGCGGCCCGCTGCGTGGTTTTAAGCGCTCTCTCACCGAAGGCGGCATTCGAGTGCCTTTTATCGCCCGATGGCCGGGGCAAATTCCCGAAGGTGAAACCTGTGATCAAGTCATCGCGTTTCAGGATATGATGCCTACTTTTGCGGAGCTTGCCGGAGCAACTGCACCCGAAGGTATAGATGGAGACTCCGTCACCGATATACTTGCGGGAGGGGAATCGCTGCATAAACCTCTCTACTGGGACTACGGACATTGTCGGGGCAAGCAATACTCGCAAGCGGCGCGAATCAGAAACTGGAAAGGGATTCGACCTGTGAAGACGGGTGCCATGGAGTTATATGATCTCAGCACTGATATCGGCGAAACCAAAAATATCGCTGCAGATCATCCGCAAGTTGTCGCTGAACTTACGGCTTTTATGGACAGCGCCGTTTCGCCCGACTCCCGTTATCAAACCGGCACGATTTACAAAGGTGGCCCGGTGTGGAAACGACTCCCTCCACCGCCGGAAGATGTAGCAAAAGCCGGCGATCCCGGAGTCATCGAGAGCGGGTTGATTTACTCCCCGGATGATGCTCCAACTCCCCAATGTCACGCTTCGACGATTGTCGATACGCCAACCGGACTGGTTGCTGCATGGTTCGGCGGCACAAAGGAAAGACATGATGATGTCGGAATCCGGGTCTCCCGATTTGTCGATGGCCACTGGACAAAATCCGTTGAAGTCGCAGACGGCAGTGAAGACGAAGATCGCGATTATCCATGCTGGAACCCGGTGCTTTTCCAACCGAAAGACGGTCCGCTCCTGCTGTTCTACAAAGTCGGCCCGTCCGCAGCCGGTTGGTGGGGAGCTATGATGTCATCCGACGATGGTGGGATCACCTGGCGCGACCGCCACAAACTTGGTGAAGGTTCACTGGGTCCCATCGCCGGACCAATCAAAAACAAACCGATCCAGCTCGAAGATGGCGCAATACTCTGTCCCACAAGTACGGAATTCGACAACTGGCGGGTTCATTTCGAGGTGACTCGTGACTATGGCAAAACCTGGCAAATTATCGGCCCGATTAATGATGGCACGAGGTTCAATGCTATCCAGCCAAGTGTCCTGACTCACTCCGATGGCCGCCTGCAGATTCTCTGCCGAACTAAAGAAAGCGTCGTCGGACAAAGTTGGTCGAAGGACGGTGGCAAAACCTGGAGCGAAATGACCGGGACGATACTTCCGAACCCGAATTCCGGGACCGATGCCGTGACTTTGAAAGATGGACGGCAACTTCTCGTTTACAACCACACCGTGCGCCGTGGCCCCTTTCCGGCAAATCGAAATATGCTCAATGTCGCCGTTTCCACTGATGGAGAGGTATGGGAACCCGTATTGACTCTCGAACGCGAAGCGAAATCAGAATTTTCCTATCCGGCCGTGATTCAATCTGCCGACGGGAAAATACATATTACCTACACCTGGAAACGACGCTCGATTAAACATACCGTCCTTGATCCTTCCGCACTTTAATACCGACATCTATGAAAGCACTAAGAATACTACTACTGGTTACTCTGTTCATCCCGTTTCTCGAAGCGGAGGAGGATTGGAAGCTGTTGCCGTTGAAATACTACAATCCGGGACTCGAAGTCGATCTCGGAGTTGGCCTGTGGGCGTGGCCGTTGCCGATGGACTACGATGGCGACGGTGACATGGATCTGGTTGTTTCCGGCCCGGACAAACCGACCAACGGTCTCTACTATTTTGAAAATCCAAGTCAGGATCCTTCGGTGAAAATGCCGGTTTTCAAGCCGGCTGTTTATCTGGGGCCGACCGGGCACAATGTGCAGGTCAGTTACGTTGACGGGAAGCCGCGCGTTCTGAAAGAAAATTTGGAATACCCGGACTTCAAAAAATCCGGTGCAGGCAAAACCGGGGCGAAAAAGATCTATGATAACGCACGATTCCACAAAGGAAACACTCGCGCCCGGATGTGGCGCTATGTCGACTGGGAAGGTGATGGAGATCAGGACCTCGTGGTCGGTGTGGGCGACTGGAGTGACTATGTGTGGGATCAGGCCTACGATTCCGAGGGTCGATGGAAAAATGGTCCGCTTCACGGTTGGGTTTACCTGATAGAGAATATCGACGGTAACTATTCCGATAAGCCGGTCAAAATTACTGCCGGAGGATCGCCAGTGGATGTGTTCGGTTGGCCTTCACCAAATTTCGCTGATTTCGACGGCGACGGTGATCTTGATTTGCTCTGCGGGGAGTTTCTCGATGGGTTTACCTACTTCGAAAATATCGGAACGAGGCAGCAGCCGGAGTATGCAACGGGATTCAAACTCACAGGTGCAGACGGAAATCCATTAGTGATGCATCTCCAGATGATCACGCCCACTGCGGTCGACTGGGACAAAGATGGAGATTTTGATCTGATCGTCGGCGATGAAGATGGCCGGGTTGCTTTGGTAGAGAATGTTTCAAGTAAAGAAAACAAGTCACCGCTTTTCAAGCAGCCCGTCTATTTCCAGCAGGAAGCGGATA